>NZ_KV820411.1:0-105877 GCF_001815375.1 Neisseria sp. HMSC065C04 | reverse complement strand
GGGTCGCGGGTTCGAGCCCCGTCCGCCGCGCCATCAAGTTAAAAATAAAAATACCGGTTTTTACCGGTATTTTTTTCGTCTGTACCCTATGCCTTTTTATAAAAAATCGAGCTTTTTAGATAGTATAAGCAGGACAACACAATAAAGCAGACATATGATTTGAATCCTGAAAGACCATCCATCTCAAGCTGATTCACACCAAACGCTTATTCATCAAATCCCTAAATCATCTTCCAAAATAGACATAAATACTTGCCTCCTCTTCTTACACAAAGGCCGTCTGAAAACGTCAATACATTTTCAGACGGCCTTTTTTAGCTTATCAAGCCTGATGATACCTAATCATGCAGGAAGCCTTAGCATCAATCCAATGTTCGCCACCGGGCTGAACAATTTTAGACACCAGCTTATCCAAGTCGCGTAAATAATCGGTTGACTTTTGGCTGTTGATAATGACGACAACCAACAACGGCTTTTCGCCCAACCAATACCCAGCCAGTGCGCGGACATCTTTGAGTGTACCGGTTTTGAGGCGCAGGTTTTCACCGGGCTGTTTCAAGCGTGTTTTAAGCGTGCCGTCTTTACCGGCAATCGGCAGCGTACTGATAAACTCGTTTTTAAACGGGCTGAAGTAGGCTTTTTCCAACATTTGCGCCATCATTCGCGCATTGAGCCGTTCTACGCGGGACAGGCCTGAGCCGTTTTCCAACACTAGCCCTTCCGTATTGATACCGGCAACCGCCAGCTCACTTTTTACGATAGACGCGGCCTTGGCCTGCGCCTGCTTGTAATCAGATATATGTCCGGCAAATTTAAGGAAAACCGAACGGGCAATCAGATTATTGGAATGCTTGTTCATATCGGTGAGGATATCGGCAAGCGGTTTGGATTGATGACTCGCCAACACATGCGCGTCATGAGGCGCAGCACCTGTCGTCAGGCCGTCTGAAATCGTGCCGTCTTGTTGGCGCCATTGGTTGACAAAACTTTTGCCGACAAATTCTTTCATGCTATACATATTCAGATACAGCTCTTTGCCCAAGCAGCTTTCCGGCAGCTTGCCCGATACGGTCAGCGTATTGTTTTTATAGGAAGTCTTCATGTGGTTTTTTAAAACACTGCACTTCCCTTCTTTATTCTCAAGTGTCAATTTGTTTTGAATGTTCAGATTCGGAAGCGGCGGATTGGTACGGATGACCAAGCTTCCGTCTTCTTCTTTTTCAGCACGCAGTTCAACGGTTTTATACCCCAACATATTAGGATCGGGCGGCGTCATAAAGCTTTCGGCAGAATCGGAAGCAAAATCATCCGGATTCTTCACATCGCCCCACAGGCTGCGGTCGAGTATCAGATGTCCGTCAATATGGCGTATGCCCTTATCGCGCATCTGTTGCTGCATTTGCACCAGATCATGCTGGTCAAACACAGGATCGCCGCTCCCCACCCAATACACATTGCCTTTCAACGTATCGCCTTTGATTGGGCCGTTGGTTTTAAACTCAGTTTTCCAACGATAATCACCGCCCAACATACGAAACGCGGTAAACGCCGTTACCAGCTTCATGGTCGAAGCAGGATTGCGCAATTCATTGGCACGGTGTTCGGCAATCACGTTGCCGCTGTCCAATTCCTGCACATAAACAGAAATCTCATTTTCAGGAATACGCCCGAAATCCAAAGCCCATGACGGACAAACCACCATCATCAGGCCGATTGATAAAATACATTTTAACTTCATTGTGTTACAAAATCTTATAAATTCTTACGAGGTGCTTAGGCCGTCTGAACGTTTCAGACGGCCTTTTTCTTTATTTCTGATGCGCTTTCAAACGTAAAGCAAACATGACGACCACAACACCGACAACCAAAGCGCAACCCATCGCCAAATGGATACCGTCCAGCATTGCCTGTTGCGGCATATCTGCGCTGGAAAGTTTCTCGCCGATATTGGTCGCACCAACAAAAAACGCCGCGCCGATGGCACCGGCAATCGGGTTGATGGTGGTCAGAATCGCCGCACCGTGCGGATTGAGCATTTTCGGCAATGCGTTCAGACCATGGGTTTCGCCGGTTACACAAGCAGACACGGAAAGCGCCAACAGCATAAACATCGCCGTCAACATCACCACTTGCGTATCAATCCGCAAAAACAGCCACAATACCGCCAGCGACACCACCAGCATTACTGTTGCCGGCAAGACGACGAAACGGCCACCCTTTTTGTCCAACAATTTGCCGAACAAAGGCGCGGCAACCGCCTGGGCAATACTGGCAGGCATCAGAATCAGGCCGGTTGCCGTACCGGTCAGCATCAACACTTGCTGCGTGTACATCGGCACCATCAGTTCCAAACCCAAGAACAGGAATATCGCACCGGCCAAAATCACAACACAATATCTGAACTGCTTGTATTCAAATGCGCGAAGGTTCAGCAAAGGCGTCGCCAAACGGAACTGACGGTGCGCAAACCAACCCACCAGTAAAACGGAAGCGGCAAAGAGCAGGATAAATTCCAGCAGCGGCATATGGGCAAAATTACTGCTCGCATAAACTAACCCGCCGAAGCCCGCAATCGACAGCACAGCCGACAACATATCGATTTTCGGACGGCTGATGTTGCTCAAATTGACCGTCAAATATTTGCCCACCAACAGCATCGCCGCCAACATAAACGGTGCGGTAAAACCGAACAGCACGCGCCAATGCGTGTGGTCGATGATGATGCCCGACAGCGTCGGCCCCATCGCGGGCGCGGCGGTAAACATCATGGTAATCACGCCCATCGCCGTTCCGCGCTTGTTGGGAGGGTAAATCGACAAAATGCCGTTAAACAGGAGCGGGACGAAAAACGCGGCAGACACCGCCTGCACCATCCGCCCCACAACCAAAATTCCGAAAGTCGGCGCAAACGCGCAAATCATCGACCCTGCCAAAAACGTTGCCTGCGTAAACAGCACCATTTTGCGTGTTTCAAACCATTGAATCACGCCCGCCGTAATCGGCGTAAATGCGCCCATGACCAGCAAAAAGCCCGTCGTCAGCCATTGAACCGTGGTCTTATCGACCCCGAAATCCTTCATAATCGGCGTGAGCGCGACATTCAGCAGGGTATCGTTGAGATAGCCGAAAAATGCGCCGATAAACAGCGTCGCCACAATGGTTTTAGCAGGAAAATCAGGATTATCGGCGTGGTATTCGTGCGCCGTATCATTCTCTTGAAAATCAGAAGCGTGCATAATAATTTGAAATATCAGCGAAACTGTTATTTTAGCATAAACTGTTTTGACAGGCCGTCTGAAACCTTGACCGCTTCCCTAGACAACACTAAAATCTAGAATAGTTTTCATTTTTATTATCAAACAGGAGAAAAACATGTCAAAAAAAGTCAGCATCTTGGTCGGCAGCCTGCGTAAAGGTTCGTTCGCACGAAAAATCGCACAAAACGTCATTTCCATGTTCCCCGAAGGCTACGAAGCGCAAATCGTCGAAATCGGCCATTTGCCTTTGTATAACTTCGACTACGACGATCCTGCCGTTACCGACTTCCCTACTCCGCCCAGCTATACCGAGTTCCGCGAAACCATCAAGGCTTCAGCCGGCGTATTGTTCGTGACTTCAGAAAACAACCGTACCGTCCCCGCCTGCCTGAAAAACGCCATCGACATCGGCTCCAAACCCAATGCCGATGTTGCCTGGAAAAAAACACCGGCCGGCATCATCAGCCATTCCGTCGGCAAAATGGGCGGTTATAGCGCGCAAAAAAATCTGCGCCTTGCCCTTTCGTATTTCGATATGCCGCTGACCGGCCAGCCGGAAGTATTCCTCGGCAACTCGCCCACCCTGTTTGACGACAACGGCCGACTCATCGAATCCGCGCGTGAATTTGTCCAAGGCTATATCGACCAACTGGTTGCCTTGATTGAGAAAAACCCTAAATAATCGGGATTGAAGCATACAGGCCGTCTGAAAACCGAATTTCAGACGGCCTCATCGTTTGCAAAAATCAGTTTTTCAACCCTTCCTAAATTTTTACTAATTGAGTGCGGTTATAATCACTGTCCACCCATCCTTTGGAGAACTTCCATGCGCGTATTATTGGTTGAAGACGATGCCATGATTGCCCAAGCCGTCAGCGCCAATCTGAAAGATGCCGGCTACGCCGTCGATTGGGTCAGCCGCGGTTCGGAAGTGGCCGCGGCAGTGGCGGCGCAGGCATACGATTTGCTGCTCTTGGATTTGGGTTTGCCCGGCAAAGACGGTTTGGACGTATTGGCGCAAATCCGCAACGGCGGCTGTACCGTTCCCGTCTTAATCGTGACTGCGCGCGACGATTTGCACAGCCGCCTAAACGGCCTGGACGGCGGCGCAGACGACTACATCGTCAAACCCTTCGACATGGCGGAACTGCAAGCCCGTATGCGCGCCGTATTGCGCCGACACGGCGGACAGGCGCAAACTCTGCTGACCAACGGCATCATCACGCTCAACCCTTCCACCCATCAGGCGGAAGTAGTCGGGCAGGAACAGGCCATCATGCTCAGCAACAAAGAGTTTGCTGTCCTCCAAGCCCTGCTGCTGCGTCCGGGCATGATTCTGTCGCGCAGCGATTTGGAGGACAAAATTTATGGCTGGGGCGAAGAAGTCGAAAGCAACGCCGTTGACTTCCTGATTCACGCATTACGCAAAAAACTCGGCAAAGAAGCGATTCAAAACGTCCGCGGGGTCGGCTGGCTGGTTGCACAAAACAACCAGGCCGTCTGAAAAACCACAACAATATCAACACACAAACCATGCAACGCTTTATCCACACCATCAAACAATCCCTGCAAGTCCGAATCAGCCTCGCCCTGATCTGCATGCTCCTGCCCCTCTCCATTCTTGCAGGCATATTTTCATATTACGATACCTATCACGAGACCCAAGAGGTTCAAGACGACCTGTTGCGCCAAGTCGCGAACTATCTCGACCCGAGCGATGCCGATGACGAGAAACACTCGCTCGACAACGACAACAAGATTTCCGTTCAATTTCCCAATACGCCCAACCCCATTGTCAGCCTGCCTGAGAAGATTTCAGACGGCCTGCACACCATTCAGGCCGATGACGACGACGATTACTACCGCGTTTACACCCGCACCACCAAACAAGGCCGCATTGCCGTCATGCAGGAAAGCGACTACCGCGAAGAGCTGGCCGAAATGGCCGCCGTGCAGAGCATCCTCCCCATGCTCCTCGCCCTGCCCCTGATTATCCTGCTCACCGTCTGGATTACCCATCGTGCCATGCGTTCCGTCAAAACCCTGTCCAACGATTTGGAACAGCGCAAAATCAATGACCTCTCGCCGATGGACACCCAAAACATTCCCAGCGAAATCCAAGGCTTTGTCGTCGCCATCAACAACCTGTTGCAGCGTACCGATGAAAACGTCCGCCAACAGCAACGCTTTATCGCCGATGCCGCACACGAATTGCGCAGCCCCATGACCGCCCTTTCCCTTCAGGCAGAGCGGCTCAACAATATGCAGCTGTCCGCCGAAGCGCGCGAGCAGTCCGCCCTGTTGCAACAAAGCATACAGCGCAACCGCCACCTGCTCGAGCAACTCCTCTCCCTCGCACGCGCCCAAGCACCCGAAACCCAACGCCCCAAAACCCTGATCAGCCTGCAAAACCAGTTCCGCCGCGTCTTGCAGGAACTCATGCCGCTGGCGCTGGCCAAAGGTCAAGACATCGGCGTCGCCGTCGAAAACGACTGCCAAATCCACGCCGACGACACCGAAATCTACACCCTTATCAAAACCTTTACCGACAACGCCATCCGCTATACTCCCAAAGGCGGCCGCATTGATTTGGGCTTTGACGAAACCGCCGAATACCTCAACATCTGGGTGGAAGACGACGGTCCCGGCATTCCCCCAAGTGAACGCCAACGCGTTATCGACCCCTTCTACCGCATTCTCGGCACCGAACAACAGGGCACCGGACTTGGCCTGTCCATCGCAGACACCATTGTCAAACGCCATCAAGGCCGTCTGAAACTGGCCGACAGCCGACGCTTTGACAGCGGCTTGTTGATTATTGCCGAGTTGGATAAAAAGACGCTTTAAATAATTGGCCCGCTCAAATTGGTTTATCTAGCTTTAATCTGATGAATCAAAACGCTTTAAAACCAAAGACCGTCTGAAAATGACTTTCAGACGGCCTTTTTATATTTTGAAGCAAACCTACTTCATTCCTCACAAATACGGCTGCAAGGTTTGGCGGAGGATTTCCATATCGGTAATTTCAGTGATATTGGCTTTACCCAAGTATTCCAAGCCGACAAAACGCATGATGCCGCTGCTGACTTTTTTGTCGTGGCTCATGTGTTCAATCCATTTTTCAAAGGAGAAAACTGGCGGCGCAGACGGGAGGGAGGCAGCTTCCATTAAAGCGGCAATGCGTTCGGTGTCGGCTTGTCGGGTTTTGCCCAAGATTTGTGACAAACGGGAAGCAAGGACGCAACCGGCGGCAACGGCTTCACCATGCAGCCATACGCCGTAGCCCATTTCGGCTTCGATGGCATGGCCGAAAGTATGGCCGAGATTAAGCCATGCGCGGATGCCCTGCTCGGTTTCATCTTGGGCAACAATATCGGCCTTCATTTTGCAACAATGGTAAACGGCTTCTGCCATTTTTTCTTGATGTTGCGCCATCAGGTCGGCCATATTTTCTTCCAACCAGGCAAAAAATTCGGCATCGCCCAATGCGCCGTATTTGATGACTTCGGCCATACCTGCGGAAAGTTCGCGTTGCGGCAGCGTTTGCAGGGCGGTCAAATCAGCCAAAACGGCTTGCGGCTGGTAGAACGCGCCAATCATGTTTTTACCGAGCGGATGGTTGATGGCGGTTTTACCGCCGACCGAGGAATCGACCTGACTGAGCAGTGTGGTCGGCACTTGGATAAAAGGTGCACCACGCTGATAAGTCGCCGCGGCAAAGCCGACCATATCGCCTATCACACCGCCGCCCAAAGCGATTAAAGTGGTTTTGCGTTCGGCACGGTTTTGCATCAGGCCATCGTAAATCTGGTTGAGCGTCTGCCAGTTTTTATATTTTTCGCCATCAGGAAGGATGATGCTGAAATGCGGCACGCCCAGTCTGTCTAAGGCCGTCTGAAGCTGTTTGAGATAAAGCGGCGCAACGGTTTCGTTGGTAATGATGGCTGCTTTTTTACCTAAATAGGGCTGAAGCAGCGTATCTGCCTGCTCAATCAGTTTATGCCCGATAAAGATGGGGTATTGATGGGACGGGGTTTGGACAGTCAATGTGCGCATAGTATTCCTTTGCAAAGCGTATTTATTCGCCTAAAGCCTGTATCAGGCGTTTGAGCGTTTTGTGACAGCTGTCGGATTCGATGACGAGATGGGCGGTTTGACGGTACAGCGTATCGCGTTGGTCATACAGCTCTTGCAGTTTGGCCAAAGGGTCGGCAACTTGCAACAGCGGCCGGTTGCTGTCGTAACGGGTACGCTCCAGCAAGGTTTCAGGGCTGGCATGCAGATAAACAACCGTGCCGTTTTGGCGCAGAATCTGTCTGTTTTCACTGCGCAACACGGAGCCGCCGCCGGTTGATAAAACGATGTTGCGCCGGGAAGCGAGCTTTTTCAGCATATTGGTCTCGCGGTTGCGGAAGCCTTCCTCCCCTTCCATCTCAAAAATGGTCGGAATGGATACGCCCGAAGAAGTGCAGATTTCGTAGTCGCTGTCGTAAAACGGGCATTCAAACATTTGGGCAAGCTGCTTGCCCAAAGTGGTTTTGCCCGCGCCCATCAGCCCGATTAAGATTAAATTACCGTTGATTTTTTCCATGTGGGTCATTTTATACGATATGGTGGTTTCGTGGAAAAGTTCGTGGTTTTTCAGACGGCCTGAAACGAAAGGCCGTCTGAAAACGAAAACAGGCATACCTTTGCAGATATGCCTGTTTGTCATTCTAAAATCAATAACGCAGATTGTTACCCACATTGTCCATAATGCGCGGCGTGATGAAAATCAACAGCTCACGGCGGTTTTCACGCTTGCCGCGTGATTTGAACAAATTGCCGACAACGGGAATATCGCCCAAAACGGGGACTTTGTTCACTGCATTGGTGCTTTCTTCCTCGTAAATACCGCCGACAATCAGCGTACCGCCATCTTCAACCATGGCTTGGGTATTCAAGTGTTTGGTGTTGATACACTTGGTTGTCAGAGAATCCACGGTACAGTCGATCGGGGTATCGCGATTAATCTTCACAGTCATGATGATTTGACCGTCAGGCGTAATGTTCGGCGTTACGGTCAAGCCCAAAACGGCTTTCTTGAAGGTAATCGAAGTCGCACCGCTGGAAGAAGCTTCTTGGTAAGGAATCTCCGTACCGGATTCAATTTTGGCTTCTTTACGGTCTTGTGTCAGCACGCGCGGATTGGAAATGGTTTTGCTCTTACCTTGCTCTTCAGACGCACTGATTTCCAAACCCAATGCGCCGGACGAGAACGCACGCACCAGCGCAATGCTGTTGACTGCAGCTGCAGTCGGCAGGCTGACGTTCGGATCCAAAGACCAAGTAGGATAGCGGACATCACCACGGTTAAATGAGGCATTGGTATTGTAGTTGGTTTGTGCATTGCTCCAATTGCTGCCCCATGCGTTACGGCCACTTGCACCACCGGAACCGAATTTAACGCCCAAGTTGCGGAAGAAGGTATCTTCTGCTTCCACAATACGCGCTTCCACCATTACTTGACGGGTTGGAACATCCAATTCATCAATCAGTTTGCGGAATTTCTCAATCACGCCACGGTTGTCGGTCACGATCAGTGTATTGGTGGCCGGATCGATTAAGGCGCTGCCTCGGTTGCTCAACAGAGTATTGCGGGTATTGGAATTATTGCTGTCGTATTCTTCCAAACGCAGAATTTTGCGGAATTCTTCCACATTTTTGTATTTCAACTGGAAGGTTTGGGAATACAGCGGACCCAATTCGGCAATCTCTTTTTCAGCCTGCAAGAAGGCTTTGTCTTTTGCCAACAATTCATCGCGAGGTGCGATATTGATGATGTTGCCTTGACGGCGCATATCCAAATTACGCGCCTGCATAACCAAGTCTAAAGCCTGATCCCAAGGTACATCTTTCAGGGACAGGGTCATGGTACCTTTGACAGTATCGCTGGCAACAATATTCACGCCGGACTCTTTCGCCAAAATCTGCAAAATGGTACGGACTTCTACATCTTGGAAGTCCAAAGAAATTTTACGGCCTTTAAACGATTTGTTTGCATTTTGATTCAAGCCGCCGGATTCGGTATTGGCGGCTTTTGGCGATACTTCAAATACAAAACGGCCGGAAGAGGCTTTGGTATTGATGTCCCAATTCGCATTATTGTTGCGGATAATGAGCTGGGTAGAATTGCCGATACGTTTGAGCGTAACGTTTTGTACAGGCGTATTGAAGTCAGCCACATCCAAACTGCGTTGCGCTTGTGTCGGCAGTGTATGGTTTTTCAAGGTAACAACGACGCGGTCGCGTTGCTGTTTAATGTCCGGCTGTCCGCTGAAACCCGGGGCAGACAATTCAATAATGCCGGAATTGCGTGCGCCTTTGCGGAAATCGATATTGGCGGCTAAAACGGCTTGATAAGTCTGAGCAGCGCGCGCGGTAGACGGGGTAGCCGCACGTTCATTTGCAACGGCCACATTGGTTTGATCAGTAGATTCGTTTACAAATACCCAAACTTCGTTGCCGCGAATCTCAGTATTGTATTGGCTGATTTTGTTCAAACCCAAAACTACGCGTGCGCGGTCATTGTTTTGTGCCGCAGTAATTTGATTCAGCAATGGGTCTGCATATTCCAAAACAGGCTGAGGCAAACGGATATTGGTGTTGGCAAAATCCAATGCAATACGTGCCGGAGTAGATGTTACAAAACCATGAGGTGTGGTGACGTCTTTGTCGAAACGGATTTTGATGATTTTTTGGTTGTCAGGCAAAGTGGAAACGTTGATATCGGTAATATTGCCTGCAAAGGCCGTCTGAACAGCGAGGGCAACGCTGAAGCCGGCAAATAATTTTGTCATGTGCTTGGTTTTCATAATCGAGTGAGACCCCTAAATTAATTTGAATTCGAACTATCTGAGCTATCGGAAGAATCTGCCTCTTTGCTGCTCAACGGCAATTCGGCCTTCCGGTACACCCAGTTGCCGTAGCTGTCTTCAACTTGCTCGGTCAGGATAATTTTATCTTCAGTAATACTTTGGATTCTGCCGTAATTCTGACCGATGTAGTTTCCGGGATAAACGGTATAAACATGGTCGTTGACTTTGATAAATCCGGAAACTTTGCCGCCGCTTTGAAGCGTTCCGACAAAGGCCATGTTTTCCAAACTGAAGGCTTCCAATGTTTCTTTCGGACGGTTCACATCCGGCGCATTGCCGCCTTTAGGGGCAGTGTCCAAACGGCGTGAATCAAACGCATTCATGCCTTTAAAGTTCGGCGGGCTATACGGCTTAGGCAATGTAACCGTCGGCTCTTCAAACGGAATAATCTTGGATTTCGCTTCCTGACGGGTTTGCGTCATCCATTGAGTCAAATCTTCATAGCTTTGCGTACAGGCTGCCAAGGGAAGAAGACTTAAGAGTAAGAAGATGATTTTTTTCATGATTTCCCTATTCTTTTATTTTTGCTCATTCTCGGCAGGTTTGCCTTCTTCTTGTGCCTGTTGCGCAGCCAATTCGGCAGCAATCTCTTCGGCCGGACGTGCTTTGTAAGTCGTCGCAATCGCGCTCAATGTCAACTCGCCTTTATTGCCTTTGCCTTCTTTGTCCTCGCCTGCGTTCACGAGTTTCAAAGAATCTAAAGTAATAATGCGTGACAAATCGCCTACATCACGGGTAAATTGGCTGATTTGAGAGTATTTGCCTGTGATGGAAATCTGATATGGCAGTTTTTGAATCGGACCATCGTTTTCAGGTTGGAGCGGTGTAACGCTGTCCAAACGCAATCCGTTGGTTGAACCTGCCTGATGCAGCTCTTGAATCAGGTTCGGAATTTCCGCGTCGGTCGGAAGTTGTTTCAACAAAACGTCAAATGCAGAGCGGATCGAAGCCAATTCAGCCTTCAGATTATTCAAGCTTGCCGCCTGAATGCTTTTACGCGTAAAGGTTTCCTTCAGCTCTTCCTCTTTAGCTTCCTGCGTATTCAGGGTTTCAATCTGATCTTTAAATACGCCGACATAGCCCAAAGCCAACATACCGACAATCAATAAACCTGCCAGCAAAAGTTTTGAAGGCATATTGAGCAGGTACAGGTTTTGTACGTCCAATTGTTTTAGGTTTTTAGATGCCATTATTGAGCCTCCGGAGCAGGTTCTGCCACAGGCTCGACCACTTCATCGCTGCTTTGGGTCGTCGGCGCAGGAGCCGGCGTATTCACTTGGTTGATTGAAGATTTCAAAGTAAATTCTTGGTAGTTATCTACTTTTTTAATACTCAACAATTCAGGCTGCAAGAAAATACCTGTACTTGGCAGGGAGCGCATCATAACGGCGATTTTATTGTCGCTGATGGCATGACCGCTGATTTTATAGCTGGTCGGGCTTTCTGCTTCCAACGCGGTCAAATAAGTATTATCGGGCGTAAGCGCATTCAAAGAATCAAGGATATAGGCCGCTTGATAGCGTTTTTCCTGCAACTCTTCAACTTTCAGCTTTTTAGCCAAGAAGGCTTCTTTTTCTTGCTGAAGTTTATCGATTTCGCCCAATTCCCTATCGAGTCTGTCGATTTCGGTTTGCAGGAAGTTGTTGCGTCCTTCTTGATTACTGATGGCGTTGTCAATACCGAGATAGGTTGCGGCCGCCAAGCCTAAACCCACTGCAAAAGCGCCAAGCATCAATACTTTGAATTGCTGCTGCTTGCGCTGTTTAATCTCTTCCCGATACGGGAGAAGGTTGATTTTGGTTAATTCAATCATGTTCTCAAAGTCCCCTTAATGCCAATCCGAACGCCAAGGTCAGTGACGGCGCATCAATTTGAAGCTGCGGCAATTCTACTTTTGCACTGCGTTCCACATATGAAATCGGATGCAGATATTCTGTTGCCGTATTGGTTTGCGAGAAAATGCTTTCCGCCAAACCTGCCTGCTGCGCGGTAAAGCCGGTCAGCAGGATGTGTTTGATATTGGAAAAAGAATCAGTGGCTTGCGTGGTATAGTAAAATTGCAAAACACGCTGAACTTCCTGTGCAACCTGTACATTAAAACGGTCGGCAATCTGAGACTGGTAGTCGGAAGGCTTGTTTTGGGAAGCCATCATTTGTGCGGCTTTCTCTTCTGTTACCTGATAAGTACGCTGAATCAGCTGATTGAGCTGCTCTGTGCTGACCGGAGTTTCTTGTTTATAGAGAATGCGGCCGTTTTGCAGAATCAGTGCATACATTTGCGTCGCATGAATGCCGAACACGGCAACTTTTTCCTCTGCCATTTCGGGAGCATGCGTATTTATCCAATGAACAAAGGCATTGCGTTGCGCCAGCAAGTCTAAATCCAAAGCGGACAAAGGCAAGCCCGCATTCTCAAACATTTCAATGCGCGGCTCGACATCATCTTTTTTGGCGGCAACAGCTAAAACATGCTGACCCGAACCGACTTCTTCAGCTTGAAAGTCATAGTTCATTTCTTCAATAGGCGCAAATTGGCCGACTTCCGCCTCGACAAACTCTTCCAAGTCCAAATCGGTATCACGCGGGTTGTAAATAATTTGCTCGACTGTCGCCAAATTTTGTGGCACAGCCGCAACAATATTTTTGCAAGAACTGCGTAATTGTGTGTAAGTATGTTGGATGTAAGTAGCAAGCTGATCGTAGTCTTGAATTTTGTTGCCTTTGACAATATTTTTAGGCAATTTGGTAATAACGTATTTTTCCAGCTGAATTTGGTTTAAACTACGGCCTGTCAGTTGTACCATCTTAATGGCATGTTGGCTGATATCGACGCCGATGGCAGAGCGGTTGTTCAATCCGCTAGAAGCCTTGCCTGTTTTGGTATCTTTCGTGCTTTTAAATAAGCGCATGATTTGACTTCCCTGTATCATTTAGGAGTGAGTAACTGTTTCGTTATCCGTAAAGGACTTCTTATTCTTTACACAGTATTGACTGTGGCTGATAGAAATCGTTTCCCATTTTACTTTATTTATCGCCATCAATGGCAAATTATTACTTAGTCATGATTAAAAAGATTATAACGACCTGCCTGGGTCTCTTATTGGGACTGGCTCTTTTCGGTGTGGGGCTGATTGCGATTGCAATTTTGGTTACCTATCCGAAGCTGCCGTCTTTGGACACTTTACAACACTACAAACCCAAAATGCCGCTGACGATTTATTCTTCAGACGGCCAAGTGATTGGCGTTTACGGCGAGCAACGGCGTGAATTTACCAAAATCGGTGACTTTCCCAAAGTTTTGAAAAATGCCGTGATTGCCGCCGAAGACAAACGCTTCTACGACCACTGGGGCGTGGACGTTTGGGGTGTGGCGCGCGCCGCGATCGGCAACGTCATGGCCGGCGGCGTCCAATCCGGTGCCAGTACGATTACGCAACAGGTTGCCAAAAACTTCTACCTGAGCAGCGAGCGTTCGTTCACCCGTAAATTCAACGAAGCCCTGTTGGCCTACAAAATCGAGCAGTCTTTGAGCAAAGATAAGATTTTGGAGCTGTACTTCAACCAAATCTATTTGGGTCAACGTGCTTATGGTTTCGCATCTGCCGCCCAAATTTATTTCAATAAAAATGTTAATGAATTAACATTGGCCGAAGCCGCCATGTTGGCCGGCTTGCCTAAAGCCCCTTCCGCCTACAATCCGATTGTGAACCCTGAGCGTGCCAAACTGCGTCAGGCTTATATTCTGAACAATATGCTGGAAGAAGGCATGATTACCCTGCAGCAACGCGATCAGGCTTTGAAAGAAGAGTTGCATTACGAGCGTTTTGTACAAAACATCGATCAAAGCGCCCTGTACGTTGCCGAAATGGTGCGTCAAGAGCTGTTTGAGAAATACGGCGAAGATGCCTACACTCAAGGCTTCAAGGTATATACCACCGTCGACACCGCACACCAGCGCGTGGCCACCGAAGCCCTGCGTAAAGTTCTGCGCAACTTCGACCGCGGCAGCAGCTACCGCGGTGCAGAAAACTACATTGACCTGAGCAAAAGCGACAACGTAGAAGAAACCGTCAGCCAATACCTTTCTACACTTTACACCGTCGATAAAATGATTCCGGCGGTTGTATTAGAAGCCTCCCGCAAAGGTGTACAGATTCAGTTGCCAAGCGGCCGTAAAGTCACGCTGAACAGCCACGCTTTGGGCTTTGCCGCCCGTGCCGTCAACAACGAAAAAATGGGTGATGACCGCATCCGTCGCGGCTCCGTCATTCGCGTTAAAGGCAGCGGCGATACCTTTACCGTCGTTCAAGAGCCTTTGTTGCAAGGCGCATTGGTGTCTTTAGATGCGAAAACCGGTGCAGTCCGTGCATTGGTCGGCGGCTATGACTACCACAGCAAAACCTTCAACCGCGCAACTCAAGCCATGCGCCAACCCGGCTCTACATTCAAACCGTTCGTTTATTCCGCCGCTTTAGCAAAAGGCATGACTGCCTCCACCATGATTAACGATGCGCCGATTTCCCTGCCGGGAAAAGGTGCAAACGGCAAAGCGTGGAACCCGAAAAATTCAGACGGCCGCTATTCCGGTTACATCACGCTGCGCCAGGCTTTGACCGCTTCGAAAAACATGGTGTCCATCCGCATCCTGATGTCTATCGGTATCGGTTACGCGCAACAATACATCCAACGCTTCGGCTTCAAGCCGTCTGAGATCCCTGCCAGCCTGTCTATGGCTTTGGGTACAGGCGAAACCACGCCGTTGCGTATTGCAGAAGGTTACAGCGTCTTTGCCAACGGTGGTTACAAAGTATCTGCCCACGTCATCGACAAAATCTACGACAGCCAAGGCCGTCTGAGAGCGCAAATGCAACCTTTGGTAGCCGGTGAAAACGCACCTCAAGCCATTGACCCGCGCAACGCTTACATCATGTACAAAATCATGCAGGACGTTGTCCGTGTCGGTACCGCACGCGGTGCAGCCGCACTCGGTCGAGCCGACATCGCCGGTAAAACCGGTACCACCAACGACAACAAAGACGCATGGTTTGTCGGCTTCAACCCTAGCGTTGTGACTGCCGTCTATATCGGCTTTGACAAACCGCGCAGCATGGGTCGTGCAGGTTACGGTGGGACAATCGCCGTACCGGTATGGGTAGAATACATGCGCTTTGCCCTGAAAGGCACCAGTGTCAAACCGATGAAAGCCCCTGAGGGCGTGGTTTCGAACGGTGGCGAAGTGTATATGCGCGAACGCATGACCACCAGCTCCGACCTGGCCTTGGACAACAGCGGCGTTGCTCCGCGTCCCGCTCAATCTGCCCGTCGCGCGGTTCCGAATGAAAATCGCCGCCGTGCCGAGAGCGGCAATGCGCCAGCCCGTGAAGAATTAGACGAAACCCCAGTTCTGCCAAGCAATACCGGCAACAATAACAAACAACAACTGGACTCTCTGTTCTAAATATTCTAAGCAAGGCCGTCTGAAACGTTCAGACGGCCTTTTTTGAGAAAATTCAAAGCAAAACCATGATTGATCTACACTGCCATTCAACCGTTTCAGACGGCATGCTGTCCCCAACCGAAGTTGTCCGACTCGCCCATCAAAACGGTTGCACCCTGCTCGCCCTGACCGACCACGACCACACTGGCGGACTCGCCGAAGCACGCGCCGAAGCCGATACTCTCGGCCTCCCCTTCGTCAACGGCGTGGAAATATCCGTCACTTGGCGCGGCCGCACCATCCACATTGTCGGTTTGGACTTTGACGAACACAACGAAGCCCTGCAAAACCTGCTTGCAGAAGTCCGCAAAGGCCGTCTGAAACGATTGGAAGCCATCGCGGCCAAGCTGGAGAAAAAAGGCATAACAGGCGCGTATGAAGGCGCACTCGCATTGGCTGCCAACAAAGAAATGGCCAGCCGCACCCACATTGCCGAATTCCTCATCCGCGCAGGCCATGTTAAAAACAAACAGCAGGCATTTACCAAATACCTGGGCGACGGCAAATCCTGTTCCGTCAGACACGAATGGGCCACACTGGAAGACTGCGTAACCGCGATTACAGGCGCGGGTGGCATGGCCATTATTGCCCACCCGATGCGCTATGAATTATCCGCCACCGCCAAACGAAACCTGTTTCAAGAATTTAAAAATCTCGGCGGCGCAGGGATTGAAGTACACAGCGGCAACTGCTGCAAAAACGACCGCCTCAACTATGCCCTGCTTGCCGACCGCTTCGACTTTCTCGCCAGCGCAGGCAGCGACTTCCACCGCCCCAACGACTTCAGCGGCGGCATACTCGGCGCCTGCCCCGACTTACCCGAACAATGCCGTCCTGTCTGGAAACACTTTAAGGCCGTCTGAATTTTTGACAGCAATTTTTCAGACGGCCCGCCAAGTATGAGACAGTTATAAACATATCACACTCTACATATTGAAACTGCCTGCCCGATACACCATAATAACCCTATAAATACCCCAAAAATAAAGGTTAACGCCATGTGCCAACTGCTCGGCATGAATTGCAACACTCCCACAGACATCATGTTTTCTTTTGAAGGCTTCCGCCGTCGCGGCGGTATTACCGACCACCACGCCGACGGCTTCGGTATCGGCTTTTTCGAAGGCAAAGGCGTGCGCTTGTTTCACGACGACAAACCCAGCGCCAACTCGCCCGTTGCCGACTTGGTGCGCGCCTACCAAATCAAATCTGAAAACGTTATCGCCCATATCCGCAAGGCCTCACAAGGCCAGACCTCATTGGCGAACACTCATCCCTTCATGCGCGAGATGTGGGGCGAATATTGGCTGTTTGCCCACAACGGCCATTTGATTGATTTTTACCCCGAGCAGGGCGAGTACTACCATGCCGTCGGCACGACCGATTCCGAACGCGCGTTCTGCTTTATTCTCAACCGCCTGCGCAGCCGCTTTGCCACAAAGCCCGAACCTGAAGTTTTGTTTGATGCCATCGCCGGCCTGACCCATGAAATCCGCCGCTATGGCTTGTTTAATTTCGTGATGTCCAACGGCGACTGCCTGTTTGCCCACGCCAGCACCTTACTGCACTACATCGTGCGCAAAGCCCCGTTTGGTAAAGCGCGTTTGCTGGACGATGATGTCATGGTCGATTTTTCAGAAGTGACCACCCCGAACGATAAAGTTTCCGTCATCGCCACCCTGCCCCTGACACGAGATGAAACCTGGTCGCAATTGGCAGTCAATGAATTGGTGATGTTTCAAGACGGCGACATTGTCCTCAGCGACCGTCCCGAGAATCCGGTTTATATGAGTGCGGAAGAAGGTTTGGAAATCGCCCGTGCCGTCGGCGTATCGGTTTAACGGTTGATTGGCTGAAAAACTCAAGGCCGTCTGAAAAGCTCAACTTCGCTCAAGTTGCCCTTTCAGATGGCCTTTTTATACTTAATCTATAGTCAAAGCCTTTACTATACGAAAATAGCGCAATCCGCTACAATAATAGGTCACAAACAATAAATTCAATTGCTTAGCGACCTTGCCGAGCGTATGACAAGGAAACCCGATGAAGTGCCCGTTTTGCCAACACCCCAACACACAAGTAGCCGACTCGCGATGGCTGGAAGACACCAACAGCATCCGTCGCCGTCGCAAATGCTTGGAATGCGGACAACGCTTCAGCACCTTTGAAACCGTTGAAATGCGGATGCCGCAAGTCATCAAATCCAACGGTACACGGGTTCCCTTCAATGCACACAAACTGCAGACTAGCCTTGAGCGCGCGCTGCACAAACGCCCTGTCACACAAGAACAAATCGATGAAACCGTTGCCCTTATCGAGCAACGCCTCTACCGTTTGGGCAAAAAAGAAGTCGCTTCGCGCATCGTCGGCGAAATGGCGATGGAAGAGCTGGCAAAAATCGACCAAGTCGCTTATGTCCGCTTCGCGTCCGTCTATAAAAGCTTTAAAGACGTTTCCGAATTCACCCAAGTCATTGCCGAATGCAAAGCCAAATAAGGCCGTCTGAAACCATGTTTTCCGCACTTGATACCCAAATGATGCAAACCGCCCTCGAGCTGGCCAAGCTTGGGCGGTTTTCTACTTCCCCCAATCCCCGCGTCGGTTGCGTAATTGCACACGGTGCACAAATCGTCGGACAAGGTTTCCACGTCAAAGCAGGCGAGCCGCACGCTGAAGTTCACGCCTTGAGGCAGGCCGGAGCGGCGGCAAAAGGCGCAACAGCCTATGTCACGCTAGAACCTTGCAGCCATTACGGCCGCACACCGCCATGCGCCGAAGCGCTGGTTCATTCCGGCGTAACGCGCGTAGTCGCCGCCATGACCGACCCTAACCCATTGGTCGCAGGCAAAGGCTTATCTATGTTGGAAGCTGCCGGAATCCGTACCGAAAGCGGTTTATTGGAAGCTCAGGCGCGCGAGCTCAACCGCGGTTTCCTGTCACGTATCGAACGCGGCAGACCGTTTGTCCGCCTCAAATGCGCCGCCAGTTTGGACGGTAAAACCGCCCTTTCAGACGGCCGCAGCTTTTGGATTACCGGCGAAGCGGCGCGCGAAGACGTACAAATTCTCCGTGCCGAAAGTTGCGCCGTTTTGACCGGTATCGGTACCGTACTTGCCGACAACCCGAAACTCAATGTCCGCAGCTTCCTCACCCTGCGCCAACCTGCGCGCATCGTCTTGGACAGCCGACTGCAAATCCCTTTGGACTGCCACCTCGTTACCGATACCGACAGCCCGACCGTTATCGTTACCCTTTCCTCAGACGAACAACGTTTGCAGGCTCTAAGCACATTTGAACATATCCGCATCATCAGGCCGCCTGAACACATCAACGGCCGCATCAATCTTCTTTCACTCATGCCGCAACTGGCAGAGCTTGGCTTTGGCGAAGTTCTGGTAGAAGCCGGATCAACACTTGCTTCAGCCTTCCTGAAGGATGACTTGGTGGATGAAATCGTCCTCTACCAAGCGCCGAAACTGTTAGGCGCAGGCAAACCTCTTTTCTCCCTTCCTGAAAATCCGGCCGCCCTACTTTCAGACGGCCCTTGGCAAAGTCAATCGGTAGAAATCATCGGGCAGGACATTAAATGGGTTCTCCGGAAAAAATCCGTCTAATTGCCTCAACTTAATAATCAAACCACTTTTAATAGGATATATCTATCATTTACATAGCAATAAATGTAATTTTTTCGTCAATATATTATAATGACTTTAGCGTATTCCAATTTAAAACTTTGACTTAAGTTAACTATCCTCAAGCCGATTGTCGACAAATTTTCCTTTTTTTCATCACGAAATAATGGATTATTAAGATAAGTTAAGCCACGAAAATTTATTAAAAGTTTTTATTCTAGAAGGGTTTTAAATGGCATAAACGGTAGTTTCATTTTATGAATCATACATTTGACAAAACAATATCTAAAATCAAAACATGTGGTTGAATGTAATTTCTAAAAATTAAGTATTCAAAAATACCGTTTCCATACCATAGAGGCCGTCTGAACGACCGTTAAACTTTTTTGATTGAGACGAATCAGATAAGTGCTTATGATTTTGTCTAATGTAATTATAAGTATGGTTTTAAGGCTTCACACGATACGGCAGCCGGCTATGGCTATGCGGTTGCAGCAAACAACTCAGGCATCGGGCAAATACTCCCGATTTACTCATTCATTAAACGAAAGACATCATGAAAAACATTACGATACAAAAATTTGCCGATAAGACCGCAAAAATCGGCATCGTTGGCTTAGGCTACGTCGGTTTACCACTGATGTTGCGCTATGTGGATATCGGTTACCAAGTTTTGGGTTTCGACATTGACACCAACAAAGTCGACAAGCTCAACAAAGGCGAAAGCTACATCGAGCATATCCCTTCCGACAAAATTGCCGCTGCTTCCAACAGTCTGTTTGAAGCAACGACCGACTTCTCCCGCATCGGCGAAGTAGAAGCCGTCATTTTGTGCGTACCGACTCCGCTGAACAAATACCGCGAGCCGGACATGAGCTTTGTGATTGACACTACCGATGCGGTAAAACCTTACCTGCGCGCCGGTCAAGTGCTGTCTTTGGAATCTACCACCTATCCCGGCACTACCGAAGAAGAATTGCTGCCACGCATGGAAGAAGGCGGCTTGAAAGTCGGTCAAGACGTGTTCTTGGTTTACTCTCCTGAGCGTGAAGACCCGGGTAACCCTAACTTTGAAACCCGTACCATTCCAAAAGTCATCGGCGGCCATACCCCTGCTTGTTTGGAAGTCGGCCTTGCGCTGTACCAACCTGCCATCGATAAAGTTGTTCCAGTAAGCTCCACCAAAGCTGCCGAGCTGACCAAACTTCTGGAAAACATCCACCGCGCCGTAAACATCGGCTTGGTGAACGAGATGAAAATCGTTGCCGACAAAATGGGCATCGACATTCACGAAGTCATCAATGCCGCTGCAACCAAACCGTTCGGCTTCGTTGCTTATTACCCGGGCCCCGGCTTGGGCGGCCACTGTATCCCTATCGACCCGTTCTACCTGACTTGGAAAGCACGCGAATACGGCGTAAACACCCGCTTCATCGAGCTTGCCGGCGAAGTAAACTCCCACATGCCCGACTACGTTATCGAAAAAGTCGGCCTGGCTTTGAATGACCACAACCGTTCTATCAAAGACAGCAAAATCTTGGTATTGGGTATCGCCTACAAGAAAAACGTGGACGATATGCGTGAAAGCCCGTCTGTGGAAGTTATGGACCGACTGCACAAACTGGGCGCAGTGGTTTCCTACTCTGACCCACACGTTCCAGAGTTCCCACATATCCCCGGCCACCACTACTTCGACCTGAAGAGCGAAGCGCTGACTCCTGAAACTGTCGCTCAATACGATTGCGTGGTTCTGACCACCGATCACGACAAATTCGACTATGACATGATCACCGAACATGCCAAGCTGATTGTCGATACACGCGGCAAATTCCCAGTGAAAAATCCTAAAGTCATCAAAGCATAATCTTGCTTCAGACGCATCCGGCTGCCTCCGGTTTCCCCAATCGGGACGGCGGCCGGTTTCCCAAGGCCATTTGTTTTTTCAGACGGCCTTGGAAAACCGGCAACGGTAACAACGCATCTCTTACAAAAAACGCTCAGCTCGAACTTCCGGCCGTCTGAAAACAAATAATATGAACGCGAAAAAAATCCTCGGCTACGCATTGGGCCCGGTAGGAAGCGCCGCCTTCGGCCTGCTTTCCCTGCCGCTCATCTCATGGTACTTCCCTGCGGAAGACATCGGCCGTATCGTACTCTTGCAGACCATTGCCGGACTGAGCATCCTGTTGCTGGGCTTGGGGCTGGACCAATCCTATATTCGCGACTATTACGCAGTTAAAGACAAGGCCGCGCTGTTCAAATCCGTTTTTTTATCGCCATTGATTCTGACTGTGGCGGTTGTGGTTTTAGTGTTACTGATAAACGCATCATGGCCGTCTGAAATCATTTTTGACATCCCCAGTGCAAATTTGGGGATTCTCTTTCTGATTTTCTTGGCCACCACGCTGATTACCCGTTTTTTAGCCCTGATTTTGCGGATGAAAGAACAGGCATTGGCTTTTTCCGTCAGCCAGCTTGCGCCGAAATTCTTGATTTTGGTGTTGGTTTTTGCCGTGATTGCTTCCGGCTTGCCTGCCAATACCACTTCGCTGGTTTTTGCCTACACTGCCGCCCAAGTGCTGACCGTTGTGCTATTGATATATCAGCTGCGCCGAGACCTGCAAGCCGTTTCCCATGCGAAATGGTCGCCTGAGTTGCATCGGGACGGCCTGCGCTACGGCCTGCCGCTGGCATTCGGCAACTTGGCCTATTGGGGTTTAACTTCGATTGACCGTTTTGTCCTCAAGAATATCTCGGGCTTGGACGAGTTGGGTATTTATTCAATGGCGGTCAGCTTTGGCGCCGTCGCCCTGATTTTCCAAAGCGTGTTCTCCACCATTTGGGCACCTTTAGTGTTTAAATGGGTAGAAGAAAAAACCAATCTGGACAAAATCGGCGACATCACGCTTTCCATGACCGTCCTCATCAGCGCAATGATTTGCCTCATCGGGATTTTCTCGCCGATGGCGACTTGGATACTGCCGGAAAAATACACGCAGGTTCAATTTATCCTGCTCTCGTGTATGCTTTTTCCCCTGTTTTACACGCTGACCGAAGTCAGCGGCATCGGGTTGAACGTCGTCCGCTCGACTTGGCTGATTACCGTCATCAACATCGTTGCCTTTATCGCCAATACCGCCCTGCTCTATCTGCTGGTACCGAAATTCGGTGCAAAAGGTGCGGCAATGGCCAGCGCAACGGCTTTTTGGCTGTTTTTCATCTTGAAAACCGAATTCTCTTCACGCCTGTGGCAGCCTTTGCCGCGCCTGAAGATTTATACCAACTCAACGCTCTGCCTGATGATCTGCCTTGCCTACACGTGGCTGGGTACGCGCGACAACTATATTTGTTTTGCGCTGGCATGGGCAGTCGGACTGGGTTTCCTGTTCCTAAAATACAAACACGCACTATTTGCCGCGACCGAAAAAATCAAAGCCAAATTAAACCGTTCGGCAAAATAGCCAACCTGAGATTCACGTCTCTACGATAACAACAGCACGACTATGAAAATAAAACGTCTGAACTTATACACTTACATCCTATACATCATGCTCGCAGCCTATATGCTGGGGCCTGCGCTGTCCTTTAAAGTCGGCGTACCGCGTATCGACAACCCGCTGACCCTGATATTTGTACTGCTTGGTTTTGTCGTATTTTTTCTGGAAAGCAAGCATATTCCGCGCAAGATTTTCACCATGCTCTGCGCCCTGACCGCCATGTGCATCTGGCCTGCCATCCACATGGGCATTACGTCGCTGACGCCGACGCAGTACATGGATATTTTGTTTTTTATGGCGGTTCCAGCTTTCTTCTACTTGTTTTACCAAGTATTGAAGCGCGCCGACAACCCTTTGAGGACAATTCAGAAGTTCCTCATCGTATTTACGCTGTTTATCGCCGTGCCGCCTTTTGCAGAGCTGGCCACCGGCATTCAGTTTGTGAGTGCCAGCGATGAATTGGCTATTGATGAAGGCTCGCTCAAAGGCTTGTTCTTTAACCCGAACAACCTTGCCGCCACCGCAGTCTGCCTTGCGCCTGCCATTTTGTTTTTCTTCCAACTCCAAGGACGGAAACACAAAGAAAAACTGCTGGGCTGGGGCTTGTTCCTGCTGTTGGGCATGGCCATTTTCGCCAGCGTATCGCGTACCGCTATCGGCTGTTACCTGTTGATTTTGCTGGTTTATACGGCCTATCGCAAAAATGGTTTTATTACGGTTGGCGTAGCTGGTTTGCTGGCGTTGGTGTTGTCGATGATTCCGTCACGCGCGATTGCAGAATTTTTGCTGTCACTCAACGGCAACCAGTTTTTGGAACGCTTTTCCAGCCGCGTGTACCTCTTCCTGTACGACTTGGGCAGCGACAACTCCGTGTCCTACCGTCAGGAGATTTACAACTACTTCTGGAACAATCCGCCCCTGCTGCTGACCGGCTATGGTCCTAAAAACTTCCGCGAATATTTCGGCGGCCATTTGAGCGGCAGCTTGGGCTTTGAAAACCCGCACAGCTTCATCATCGAGCTGTATCTGGGTTTCGGCATGATTTCCTTACTCGGCTTTATTGCCTTTGTGGCGTGTTATTTCCTCTACACCGCCTCAAACCGCGCAGTAACCGGCAAATCGCGCGTTTTGGCTTGGGTTGCCTTGGGCATTTTCCTGCTGGCCGGTTTTATTCCGTCCACTATTTTGCGTATGCCGTTTATCTGGCTGCCCTGCCTGCTGATTTTTATTTACAGCGTATTTGTTGCGCCCAAGCTGAAAGATATGGCCGCTTACGCATACAACGAAACACTATACGATACGAAGAAACCATCATGAAAATCATCCTGACTACCTCCATGTCCGGCCTCGGTGGCACTGAAAATGCCACTTTCCGCCTCGGCCGCCTGCTCAAACAACGCGGACACGATATCGTATTGGCCTCTTCAGACGGCCCTTTGATTCAGGAAGCGCAAGCATTGGGCATCCGTTGGCAGCCGATCGATTTTTACCAAGGCGGTCTTTTGGGTTACGTCAAAGGCATGTTTGCCTATATGAAACTACTAAAAAAAGAAAAACCTGATGTGGTTCACTGCCAAATGGCGCGTATCGTTCCGGCCTGCGCCATTGCGGCCAAGTTTGCCTCGCCGAAAACCAAAGTGTTCTACCACGCGCGCGGCCTTGATCCGGAAACTTATCCGAAAATTGCCAAGCTTTTCGACAAGCTGGGCGTGTACATCATCGGCAACTGCAAACACGAACGCGAAAAACTCATCCGTTACGGTTTCCCTGCCAACCGCATCACCTACACTTACAACGCCCTGCACAAAGCGGATTACGTTCCTGAAAAAACAGTCAAAGACTATGTCCAACTGGGCACGCTATCCCGTTTGGACACCGTCCGCGCCGTACATCTGATGTTGGATATTTTGAAGAAAATGGTTGACCGCGGCATGCCTGTACGCCTCAACGTTGCAGGTATCGGCGAAGAAATGGACAACCTCAAAGCCCAAGCCAAACGTTTGGGTATTGAAGACAAAGTTACCTTCCTCGGCGGCGTCCGCGACTTGACCGGCTACTTTAAAGAAGTCGATATTTTGGTGAACACGCCGCATTGCGTGGGCGACCACGGCGCAGGTGTCGGCAACAATATTTTGGAAGCCGGCCTTTACGACACACCTGTCGTGACCTACAACATGGCGGGCATTTCCGAAATGGTCATCACCGGCCAAACCGGCTACTGCATTCCTTTCGGCGATGACGAAGCGTTTATCGAAGCCGTCGATACACTCATCAAGCATCCTGAGTTGCGCAGTCAAATGGGCAAAGCCCTGCACAAACACGTTGAGACCTTATGCTCCGACGACGAAATCTACCGCACCACCATGGCTGCGTACGAAATGTAAGGCCGTCTGAAACATGAACATTACCATCGTCGCCCCTTATTGCTCGCTGCCGTCCGAGCCGCATTTCAACCGCTTCTGGTATCTTGCCGAGCTGTTGTCGCAGTCGCATGACGTGTTGCTGATTACCAGCAACTTCAAGCACTACGACAAATCTTTCAGACGGCCTGAAGATGCCGAGGCCGCCTCACAAGGCCGTCTGAAAGTGATGCTGTTGGAAGAAAGCGGATACAGCAAAAACGTGTCTTTGGGACGCGTGATCAGCCATCACCGCTTCGTCAAACATTTTGAAAAATGGTTGGAAAACTGCCGTCCGGGAGAACAAGACGTCGTCTTTTCCGCCTATCCGCTGATTGCCACCAACCTGCTCTTGGGCAAACACAAAGCGCGTTTGGGCTACAAGCTGATTGTCGATGTGCAGGACGTATGGCCGGAGTCCTTCTCCTCGGTCGTACCGTTTTTGAAAAAAGTACCGCACAACCTGCTGCCCTTTGCTTCACGCGCCAACCAAGCCTACCGCTACGCCGACGCGCTGGTTGCCGTATCGCAGACTTATCTAGACCGCGCCAAAGAAGCCAATCCGAACGTACCCGGCGAAGTCGTCTATATCGGCGCGGATTTTCCGAAACTCGATGCCGCGCCTGCCAAAAATTTCGGCGACGACAAAACCCGCTTCTTCTATTTGGGCACGCTCAGTTACAGCTATGACGTGGAAACTGTGTGCAAAGGCATTCGCAAGCTGTTGGACGCCGGCGAAAACGTCGAGTTGCACATCATGGGCGGCGGTCCCGATTTGGACAGGCTCAAACAATATGCCTGCGACGGCATCCAGTTTTACGGCTACATTCCTTACGCCGAAATGATGTCGGTCGCCAAGGGCTGCGACATCTCCGTCAACGCCATCCACTCTTACGCCATGCAGTCGATTACCAACAAACTGTCCGACTATATGGCTTTGCAAAAACCGATTCTGAACAGCCAGGTTAACGACGAAGTTGCCGAAGTCCTTACCCTGCTGCCGCATGCGGACTACCGTTCCGGCGATGTGGAAAGCTTCGTTAAAGCCGCCAAAGATATTTTGAAGCGCAAAGACGATCCTGTTCAGTCCGAAGAAATCGTCCGCCGCTTCAAGCGCGACGTTGCCTATCAAAAAATCGTCAACCTGATTGAAAGATTAGCTCATGAATAAATTTTTCAAACGCCTGTTTGACATTGTTGCCTCCGCTTCAGGGCTGATTATCCTGTCGCCTGTGTTTTTGATTTTGGTGTACCTCATCCGCAAAAACTTAGGCTCGCCCGTGTTCTTCATCCAAGAGCGGCCGGGCAAGGATGGCAAGCCGTTTAAAATGATTAAATTCCGCTCCATGCGCGATGCAATCGATAAAGACGGCAACCCGCTACCGGACAGCGAACGCCTGACCGATTTCGGCAAAAAATTACGTGCCACCAGTTTGGACGAACTTCCTGAATTATGGAATGTCTTAAAAGGCGAGATGAGTCTAGTTGGCCCTCGTCCGCTGCTGATGCACTACCTGCCGTTGTACAACGACTTCCAAAACCGCCGCCACGAAATGAAACCGGGCGTGACCGGTTGGGCGCAAGTCAATGGCCGCAACGCCATTTCATGGGACGAAAAGTTCGCCCACGATGTTTGGTACATCGACAACTTCAGCTTTTGGCTGGATATCAAAATTTTGTTCCTGACGGTTAAAAAAGTCTTCGTCAAAGAAGGCATCTCAGCCGAAGGAGAAGCCACCATGCCTTATTTCACGGGTAATAAAACTGATGAAAAAAAATAACATACTGATTCTGTCGGCAGGTCGCCGTGTCGAATTGGTGCAGGACTTCCAAACCGAAGCCGCACGTTTTTCAGACGGCATCGGCGTTTTTGCCACTGACCTCAACCCCCACATGTCTTCTGCCTGCCATGTTGCCGACCGCGCTTTCAGCGTGCCGCGCATCGATGCAGCCGAATACATTGACAGCATTTTAGAGCTGGCCAAACAACACGACATCGGTCTGATTGTGCCAACCATCGATACCGAGCTGCTCAAACTGGCCGAAGCACGTGACCGTTTTGAAGCTGAAGGAATACATATTGTCATTTCCGATGCAAAACTGATTACCCTGTGCCGCGACAAGCGCCTGACCGCTGGCCTGTTTGCACAATACGGCATCCGTTCCCCTGAAATTTACGAACGTGACCGCTTGGTTTTCCCATGTTTTGCCAAGCCTTATGACGGCAGCCGCGCCATCGGTGCGAAAAAAATCAACACACCGGCTGATTTGACTGTCGACATTACCGAAGACCCGAAAATGATGTTCGCCCAATACATCGATATTGAGAATACTTTCTCCGAGTTTACCGTCGATATGTATTACGACCGTCAAGGCCGTCTGAAATGCGCCATCCCTCGCGAACGTTTGGAAGTGCGCACCGGCGAAGTCAGCAAAGGCGCAACCCGACGCAATGCCCTGTATGAAGAGCTGGTTGAAAAAATGGCCGTATTGGAAGGCGCACGCGGCTGCATTACCGCGCAATTCTTCGTCAGCAAAACCGACAGCACAACCTACGGTGTGGAAATCAACCCGCGCTTCGGCGGCGGTTTCCCACTGACTTACGCAGCAGGCGGCAACTATCCGGGCTGGCTGATTCAAGAATACATCGGCGGCCAAGACGTCCCGTTCTCCGACGACTGGGAAAACAATTTAATCATGCTTCGTTACGATGCTAAGGTTTTGGTAAGAGAACATGATTAAGCCGGAAGAATCCGTTATCGTCTTCGATCTTGACGATACGCTTTACTCTGAGTACGACTACAAATTCTCCGGAATACAGGCAGTTGTAGGGATCATTACGTCGCTTTACCCGCAATACGATGCTGACGTACTAAATGAAATTGCCGACAATAAAAGTAAAGACTGGCTCGATAATTTGTGTCATCATTGCAAATTAAACGAACTAGAGAAACAATCACTTTTGTGGCAATATCGACTACATAGGCCTGTTATCCGACCCTATGTCGAACCGTCTTTTTTACGGAAGCTGATGCGCCCTTTTGCCGCACGCGCCCTGATTACAGACGGCCGCAGCCTGACACAGCGGTTGAAAATACAGGCATTGGGCCTGACCGATTTGTTTGACGACATTTTGATTTCGGAAGCCATGCAATCGGAAAAACCCGACGATAAGCGTTTCGTTTTCCTGCAAAACAAATATCCGGCCGCAAAACGTTTTATTTACATCGGCGACAACATCAAAAAAGATTTTGTCGCACCCAACAAACTGGGTTGGCTCTCCATAGGCATCATGCCTAAGCCGCACAATATTCATCAAGCCGAGCCCGAGCAATACGGCCGTGAATACCAGCCCACCCTTTGGATAAACACCCTGGAAGAATTGACTACACTGACAACTTCCGCCATCGAAAAAGCAAATGCATAAGGGACATTTCTCCATGAAAATCTTATTTATGGGTCGTAAACAGGTTTCCGCCAACCTGCTTCGTTTTTTGACCAAACAAGACCATATCGAAATCGTCGGCGTCTTGACCGACAGCCATCTGCAAGGCTCGCCGACCACGGCTGCCGCGCAGGAATTGGGCCTGCCCCTGTACACCTTCGATACGGCTTTGGAAGCAATGCGTGAAGGCCGTCTGAAATACGATTTGGGCTTGTCCGTCCTTTACTGGCGCAAGCTGCGTGATGAATTCCTGAGCATTCCGACTTTGGGCACAATAAACTTCCACCCTGCGCTGTTGCCCGAATACAAAGGCACAGGCGGCTACAACCTGGCCATCATGGACGAACTGGACCAATGGGGCAACACCGCCCACTACGTTGATGCCTCCATCGACACCGGCGAAATCATCGAAGTGGACCGTTTCCCCATCGACGCCGAAACAGAAACCGCCCAATCGCTCGAACGCAAAACCATGCAGGCGCTGGAGCCGTTCGCACAACGCATCATCGCCCGCGCCATCGAGTCGAAAACCAAATTGCCGACCACACCCAACATCGGCGGCCGCTACGTCAGCCGCGACGAAATGGAAGCCATGAAGCAAATCCTCGACGGCGACAATATCGAGAAGAAAATCCGCGCCTTCTGGTTCCCGCCTTACGACGGCGCATACGTCGAAATCAACGGTCAGAAATACACCCTGATCAACCGCCAACTGCTGGAAGAAATCGCCCCCAAAGGCTCAACCAGTCTTTTCGCAGGAAAAACAAATGCTTAATACATCACTCTCCCCATGGCCAAGCTTTACTCAAGAAGAAGCCGATGCCGTTTCCAAAGTCCTGCTGTCCAATAAAGTCAACTACTGGACAGGTACGGAATGTCGCGAATTTGAAAAAGAATTTGCTGCCTTTGTCGGCACGCAATACGCCGTCGCCCTTTCCAACGGTACGTTGGCTTTGGACGTAGCCCTCAAAGCAATGGGCATCGGCCAAGGCGATGATGTGATTGTCACTTCGCGCACCTTCTTGGCTTCTGCATCCTGCATCGTGACCGCCGGCGCAAATCCGGTGTTTGCCGATGTCGATTTAAACAGCCAAAACATCAGCGCCGAAACCATCAAAGCCGCTTTGACGCCAAACACAAAAGCCATCATCGTGGTTCACCTGGCCGGCATGCCTGCCGAAATGGACGACATCATGGCTTTGGCCAAAGAACATAACTTGTGGGTTATCGAAGACTGCGCCCAAGCGCACGGCGCGAAATACAAAGGCAAATCCGTCGGCTCTATCGGCCATGTCGGCGCATGGTCGTTCTGCCAAGACAAAATCATGACCACCGGCGGCGAAGGCGGCATGGTGACCACCAACGACAAAGAGCTGTGGAGCAAAATGTGGTCGTACAAAGACCACGGCAAAAGCTACGATGCCGTGTACCACCGCGAACACGCACCCGGTTTCCGCTGGCTGCACGAAAGCTTCGGCACTAACTGGCGCATGTTGGAAATGCAGGCGGTCATCGGCCGCATCCAGCTCAAACGCATGCCCGAATGGACGGCGCGCCGCCAAGAAAACGCCGCCAAACTGGCTGAAAGCTTGGGCAAATTCGCCAGCATCCGTTTGGTTGAAGTGGCCGACTACATCGAACACGCGCAATACAAGTTCTACGCCTTCGTCAAACCCGAACACCTGAAAGAAGGCTGGACGCGCGACCGCATCGTCAGCGAACTGAACGCGCGCAAAGTCCCCTGCTATCAAGGCAGCTGCTCCGAAGTGTATTTGGAAAAAGCCTTCGACAACACACCTTGGCGTCCGAAAGAGCGACTGAAAAACGCTGTCCAACTGGGCGACACCAGCCTGATGTTCTTGGTGCATCCGACCCTGACCGATGAAGAAATTGCGTTCTGCAAAGAAAACATAGAAGCCGTATTGACTGAAGCCACGGCATAATCATTTTCAGACGGCCTGCAACCTCAGGCCGTCTGAAAAAAGCAAAACAGCCTGCTTCAAACAATCCGTACCAAGCCACATTACAACACTCAGACACACGTAAAAAATAAAATGAACTTGGAAACCCTGCTGGCTCTGCCGCGCAATCTAAAAAAAACCTTCTTCGTCATTCACGATATCTTGATGATCTTCGTGGCGTTTTGGTTTGCCCAAAGCCTTAAAGTGCAATACTCCGACGAATGGTTGAGTATCGCCAACTGGCTGGCTTTCGGCAGCACCGCGTTGCTGACCATCATCCTTTTCATCCGTATCGGCCTCTATCGTGCCGTCACGCGCTTCGTCAGCATCCGCGTCCTGACCGCCGCCGCATTCGGCAGCATCATTTCAGCGGTCTTGTTCTGCCTGACTACCCTGATTTTTGAACAAAAACTACACCTTGCCCTGCCCATCGTCTATTTCTTGGTCTTGGTGGTCGGCGTGACCAGCTCGCGCATGATCCTGCGCGCGATTCTGACCGATCATCATCGCAAACAGATGACACCCGTCATCATCTACGGTGCAGGCCAATCCGGCCGCCAGTTGTTGGAAGCCATCAAACAAGTTAACGAATACTCGGCCATTGCCTTTGTCGATGACAACCCGAAAATCCAACGTACCGTCATCTATGACCTTGCCGTCTACAACCCCAACGAAATCCCGATGCTGATCAGCCGCTACGGCGTCCGCAAAATTCTGCTAGCGATTCCAAGTTCTACGCCTGAAGAACGCAAAGACATTATTCGCCGCCTCGAAGCATACAAATGCGAAGTCCTGACCATTCCGGGCATGAAGGATTTGGTGGACGGCAAAATCAACGTCAGCTCATTGAAAAAAATCTCTGTGGTCGATTTGCTCGGCCGCGCCCCTGTGGCACCGCGCCCTGAATTGATGAGCGCCGACATCAGTGACAAAGTCGTGATGGTTACCGGCGCAGGAGGCTCTATCGGCTCCGAACTCTGCCGTCAGATTCTCAACTGCCGTCCGACCAAACTGCTGTTGTTTGAATTGTCCGAATTTGCCCTGTACAGCATAGACAAAGAATTGCGCGAAACCCAAGCCGCGCAAGGCAGCCAAGTTGAAGTCGTGCCGCTTTTGGGCTCGGTTCAAAATAAAGAACGCCTTAGCAGCATCATGAAGGCCTATCACGTCGACACCGTTTATCATGCCGCGGCCTACAAACACGTCCCTATGGTTGAGTTCAACACCATCGAAGGCATTCAAAACAACGTGTTCGGCACACTCTGCTGCGCACAGGCTGCCGTAGATGCGGGCGTTTCCACCTTTGTTTTGATTTCCACCGACAAAGCTGTCCGTCCGACCAACACCATGGGCGCCAGCAAACGCATGGCCGAACTCTGCCTGCAGGCCCTTGCCGCCGAGCCGGAACAAAAAACACGCTTTTGCATGGTACGTTTCGGCAATGTATTGGGTTCGTCCGGCTCCGTTGTCCCTGTATTTGAAAAACAAATTGCCGAAGGCGGCCCGATTACCCTGACCCACCAAGACATTACTCGCTACTTCATGACCATTCCCGAAGCAGCGCAACTGGTTATCCAAGCTGGGGCAATGGGTAAAGGCGGCGACGTATTCGTCCTCGATATGGGCGAATCCGTCAAAATCATCGAACTTGCCCGTCAAATGATTGTCCTCAGCGGACTCAAAGTCAAAGACGAGCAACACCCACACGGCGACATCGAAATCAAGATTACCGGCCTGCGCCCGGGCGAGAAACTTTATGAAGAACTGCTCATCGGCGACGAGGTGCAAAAAACCACTCATCCCCGTATTATGACCGCCAGTGAAGTAATGCTTCCATGGACGCAATTATCTGACATACTGTCGGAACTCGAAACCGCTTGTCTCCAAAGCGACCAAGACAGCCTGCGCCAGCTTCTGCTGCGTGCACCGACAGGCTTCGTACCTAAAGACGGTATCTGCGACTTGGTTTGGCAACAAAACAATAATGCCGTCTGAACATTTTCAGACGGCCCGGACACCATCCTGCAAGGACTACTACATGAAAAAAACGCTCTCCCTGCTTATTCTATTCGCACTGACTGCCTGCAACAGCACGACAGTCATTCCTGGTTCAACCATCAAAACCAGAACCAAAACCATTGTTTACACCGATACCGACACCGCAGCCGACACCAACCTCGACAGCCGCGTTGCCGTTTACCCCATCACGCCCAACCTGATTGAAAAAATGCGTACGCCACCCGTACTTTCCCAAGCCAACCAAGGCTTGGAGCAAAGCAAAAGCACTTACCGCTACCGCATCGGCAGCGGCGACGTCCTCAATATCATGGTTTGGGCGCACTCCGACCTTAATTCTCCCATCCAGCAAAGCAACCCGCAAACCAACCAAGTCAGCCGCGGTGCCTGGGTAGATGAGGGCGGTTATATCACTTACCCGTTGGCAGGCAAAATTCAAGCTAAAGGCAAAACTTTGGACGAATTGCAAAATACCCTGACCAGCCTTCTGAAACGCTACATCAAAAACCCTCAAGTAGCCATCAACGTTACCGAATTCCGTTCGCAACGTATTTCTGTATCCGGTGCCATCAACCAAGCAGGTCAACTGCCGATCACCAATATTCCGATGACCATTTTGGATGCTATCAACCAAGCAGGCGGTGTTACCCAAAGTGCCGATACCCAGCACATCAAATGGACGCACAACGGCGTCGACCGCACCATTTCCCTGCAAGACATGCTGCAATACGGTGATATGTCGCAAAACCACCTCCTCAGCCATGGTGACATCGTTTATGTTCCTAACAGCAGCAACAACAAAATCTACATCATGGGCGAAGTCGGCAAACAAGCCACCCTGCCGATCGGCAATCACGGCCTCAACCTGACCCAAGCGCTCGGCGAAGTGGGCGGCATGAACCAAGCCTATGCGGATGCAACCGGCGTATTCGTGATCCGCCGCGCACCTGAAGATGCGGCCAGACCTATCCACATCTACCAGCTCAACCTAAAAGATGCGACTTCTTACGCACTGGGCAGCGAATTCAAATTGCGCTCCGAAGACACCGTTTACGTTACCGCCGCCCCAGTTACCCGTTGGAACCGCGTAATGTCACAAATTACCAACTCCATCAGCAACGTCAATACCCTCGACAATACGTTTAAATAAGCAGTGGTTCCTGCTGTCAGACCCTGTTTGACAGCAGGATACAAAATCACGCACAATCCAACCAAATTACATAAACGGCATATAAAAGCCGTACACACCGCACAAACGGAAAAGCAGTACCTTATAGTCTGACTCACGCTTTTTTCAGACCATAAACCGAAACAATATCATGTACCACAACATACTCATCGTCTGCCTAGGCAACATCTGCCGCTCCCCCACCGCAGAGCGGATTATGCAGAAAAAACTACCCGGCCACCGCATCAGCAGCGCTGGCATAAAAGCACTGGCAGGTAAGGATGCCGATTTCCAAGCCATCAAAACCGCACTCAAACACGGCGTTATCGTTGCAGGCCATACGGCACGCCAACTGACTGCCCAAATGTGCGAACAGGCCGATTTGATTCTCGTCATGGAGCCCTGTCAAATTGACATGGTGGCCGACATCCATCCGCCGGCACGCAGCAAAACCATGCTGTTTGCCCAATGGTTGCCTAAAAAAACCGTACCTGACCCATACAAACAAAGCAGTGAAATGTTTGAAGCCGTTTTTGAACAGCTCAATGCTGCCGCAGACACTTGGAAAACCAAACTAAACGGAAAAACTCAACCGGTATAAAACCGGCATGAACAAGAAAGCAAGCAATGAAAAAAACGACCTACACACCTTACAGCGCAGACAACGACGAAATCGACTTCGGCCAACAGCTGCGAGTAATTTGGACAAATAAATACAAAATCCTCGCCGCCCTGCTTGCAGGCGGCATTCTTGGCGCAGCCTTCAGCCTGGCATCCACTCCGCAATACCGTGCCGATGCCATGCTGGAAATTGAAACGCGACAAAACCAAATCCTGACCGAAATCAACAGCATCTTCAACAACCAAACCACGCCGTCTGAAGCAGAAGTCGAGTTGGTTCAATCACGCTTGGTGCTGGGTAAAACCGTTGACGACCTTCAGCTTGACCAAGAAGTCAAAGCCAAATACACACCCGTTATCGGCAGCCTGATGCACAACATCAGTGGCGACCCCGATCCCAAACTGACCGTCGGCAGCTTTTCCGTACAAGACGAATGGTTCAACAAAACCTTCACACTGACCGCCAAGAGCAACAAAGCCTATACCCTTACCCTGCCTGACAAACGCGTTGTCGAAGGCAAGGTCGGCGTGCCTCTGAAAATCAACAATCAAACCACCCTCAAAATCGATCAAATCCTGGCTAATCCGGGTCAAGAATTTGCGTTAACCAAGTTCTCCCGCATCAGCGCCATCGAAAACATCCAAAACAAACTGGCTGTTATCAGCAAAGGTAAAACCAGCCCCATCATTAACCTTACCTTTACCGGCACCGACCCTAAACGTACCAGCGTCATCCTCAACAGCATTGCCGACAACTACGTTGCGCAAAACCGCGAACGCGACGTCCAAGTCGCATCCAGCGGTTTGGCCTTCATCAGCGAAGAATTGCCACGCTTGAAAGAAACCTTGCAAGACGCTGAAAACAAACTCAATGCCTACCGCCAACAATCAGGCTCTCTCGACATTCCGCTCGAGTCCAAAGGCGCATTGGAAAGCCTGACCGGCATCGAAACCCAAATTACCCTGCTCAAAACCGAAGAAGCAGGTTTGGCCGAGCTGTACACGCCGGAACACCCTTCCTATAAAGCCGTATTGGACAAACTTGCCGTCCTCGAACGCGCTAAAAACAAAATCAACCAACAAATTGCCGAGTTGCCGAACACCCAACAAGAAGTTATCCGCCTGACCCGCGACGTAGAAACCAACCAAGCAACCTACGTCCAACTGTTGAGCAAACAACAAGAACTCAACATCATGAAAGCCAGTGCACAAGGTAATGTTCGCATCGTCGATTATGCCTATGTCCCTGAAAACCCCGTTGCCCCGCGCAAAGCCGTCATCACGCTCCTGAGCGCACTTGCCGCAGGCTCATTGACCGCTTTGTGGCTGATGATTCGCAACCGCATGAAAAACGGCATTACTTCATCCGAAGAAATCGAAAACCTCAATTTGGAAGTCGTCGCTCTTGTTCCGCACTCCAAAACCCAGCAAAAACGCGACTTCTTCAAAAACAAATTCAAAAAAACCGGCGGCCGTTCCAACTATCTGCTGGCCAGCGAAGACCGCGCCGACACGGCAGTCGAAGCCATCCGCGCCCTGCGCACCAATATCTACTTCTCCATGCTGGACGCGCCTAACAACGTCCTCATGATTACCGGTGCCGCGCCTGAAGCAGGCAAATCCTTTATCTCTGCCAACCTCGCCACCGTAATGGCGCAGTCAGGCAAACGCGTTCTGCTTATCGATACCGATATGCGCAAAGGCTACCTCGACCGACTCTTCGGCCTTACCCCCGAGTTCGGCTTGTCTGACATCCTCAACGGCAAAGCAGCTCCGGCAAAAGCCGTACAAGAGACCGGCATTGAAAACCTCCACCTTATCAGCAGCGGCAGCTATCCTAGCAATCCGTCCGAGCTTTTGATGGACAACCGTTTCAACGAATTGCTCGCCCACGCGCGCCAACGCTACGATTATGTCATCTTGGACACGCCGCCCGTATTGGCCGTTACCGACGCCGTCATCATCGGCCAACATGCCGGCACCGTCCTTATGATTAGCCGTTATGCGCACACGCGTGCACGAGAGCTTGAAGCCAGCGTCGAACGCCTCAAACAAAACCACATCAACATCAAAGGTGTTGTCCTCAACGGCATGAAGCGCGAAGCCAACAACAGCTACGACTACTACGCCTACGATGCCTACCATTCCGGTAACAATAAATCATAAACCGAAGCAGGCCGTCTGAACTTTCAGACGGCCTAAGGCTTTTTAAACAGCACAAAATATTTTTCACAAACGCCGCCCTTGCACCCCAAAGCCGTTTGTTTTAAAGTAAGCCCCGTTCCCATATGGAAGAGAAACATGAAAATTACCGTCATCGGCGCAGGTTCGTGGGGTACAGCTCTCGCGTTGCACTTTGCGCACCACAACAATGAAGTTGCCCTTTGGACACGCAATCCCGACCAAATCCGCACCCTGCAAGCAGACCGCGAAAACAAACGCGGCCTGCCCGGCTTCCCTTTCCCTGAGTCCCTGACCGTTTATGCCGATTTGGGTGAAGCGCTGAAAGACAGCCAACTTGCCCTGATCGTTACCTCCGTAGCCGGCCTCAGAAGCAGCGCCGAGCTGCTCAAACAACATAACGCCGCCGACATTCCCGTTCTCGCAGCCTGCAAAGGTTTTGAACAAGATACCGGCCTTTTGACTTTCCAAGTACTGAAAGAAGTCCTGCCAAACAATAAAAAAATCGGTGTTCTCTCAGGCCCGAGCTTTGCCCAAGAACTGGCCGCCCAACTGCCTTGCGCCGTCGTACTTGCCTCCGAAAACAAAGAATGGGTGGAAGAAACCACCGCCCAACTGAACACCAACGTAATGCGCCTGTACGGCAGCACCGACGTCATCGGCGTTGCCGTAGGCGGTGCCGTTAAAAACGTCATGGCGATTGCCACCGGCCTTTCAGACGGCCTCGAATACGGCCTCAATGCACGCGCAGCCCTAGTAACGCGCGGCCTTGCCGAAATCACCCGCCTTGCCATCGCCATGGGCGCGCAACCCAAAACCATGATGGGTTTGGCCGGCATCGGCGACCTTATCCTGACCTGCACCGGCGCACTCTCGCGCAACCGCCGCGTCGGCCTCGGCCTCGCAGAAGGCAAAGAATTGCATCAAGTACTTGTCGAAATCGGCCACGTTTCCGAAGGTGTCAGCACCATTGAAGAAGTCTTCAATACCGCCGCCAAATACCAAATCGATATGCCCATCACTCAAACCCTGCTGCAACTCATCCGCAAAGAAATGACCCCGCAGCAAGTCGTTGAACGCCTGATGGAACGAAGCGCTCGCTTCGAATAAACAGTCGCACCGTCTGCCATTTAGACGGCCTGACGCACAATATGACGGCCATAAGGCCGTCTGAAGGGAAACACATGAACCAATCACTGAACAATCTGGAAATCAACGTTTACCAACTTGTCCAAAAATTTGAAACGCTGGTTTCAGAAAACCGCCGCCTCAACGAAGAAATCGACAGACTCAAACTCGAGCAAGAGCAACAAAAACGCCAACACGACGCGGCCATTGACGAACTCAGCGAAGCCTTGCTGGTTCAAGTCGGCAAACTCAAAGAAGACCTGCAAAGCAAAATTGACAACCTGACTGCCGAAAAAGAAAACTACCGCAACGCGCTGGCTCAAAGTGCAGACCAAATCCGCGGCCTCATTGCCCGATTGCCCCAAGAAACACAACAATAAAAGGACGCCCCGTGAGTATCGAACAAGTCAATCTCGACATCATGAATGTCAACTTCACCATCAACACGCCGAGTGAAGAAAAAGCCACTCTCCTGCAAGCCGTTGAAATGCTCAACAAGAAAAGCGACGCGATTAAAGAAAGCGGCCGCATCGTCGGTACGGACAAAATCGTCGTCATGGCAGCCCTCAACGTCGTACACGATCTCTTGAAAACCACCCTCAACGACGATTTGGCAATCGGTGAATTTGAGCGTAAAATAACCGACATGAACAACGCGTGCCAAAAAGCACTGGCGCGCTTGGAGCAAAACTGATTTTCCCCTTTTCCCTGCGGTGTTCGCGAAGGCATATATTCCTTTGAACCAATACGTTCGCTTTAGGTTGCCGGGAGTTGTAGTGGGCGCGAGCGTCTGTTTATCGGACGCACCCGAAACTACCCGAGGTGACCGCCTTGTCAGCAAGGTTCAAGCGGATTCAGCCCAAACGGCACTCGTGGGGATTCCCTAAAAAAGCCATACCGACAGGTGTGGCTTTCCCCTTTCTAAGTAAAGACTTTCGTAAAGATTTCCGGTCGTCTGAAAAAACCGCATATTCATGCATCAAACACACTCAATTAAGATTGACAAAAACCAATCTCCTCTTTAAAATCCATAACTTTCTATATATATCTGGATTCCAACCATGAAAACCTTCTCTGCAAAACCCCACGAGGTGAAGCGCGAATGGTTCGTCATTGACGCAGAAGACAAAGTTCTGGGTCGTGTCGCAGCCGAAGTCGCACACCGTCTGCGCGGCAAACACAAACCCGAATACACCCCTCACGTTGATACCGGCGATTACATCATCGTCATCAACGCAGACAAACTGCGCGTGACCGGTGCTAAATTCGAAGACAAAAAATACTTCCGTCACTCTGGTTTCCCAGGCGGTATCTACGAGCGCACTTTCCGCGAAATGCAAGAGCAATTCCCTGGCCGCGCTTTGGAACAAGCCGTAAAAGGCATGTTGCCTAAAGGTCCTCTGGGCTACGCCATGATCAAAAAACTGAAAGTATACGCCGGTGCCGAACACGGCCACGCTGCACAACAACCTAAAGTTTTGGAACTGAAATAATAAGGACACGACATGAACGGTAAATACTACTACGGCACAGGCCGCCGCAAAAGTTCAGTGGCTCGTGTATTCTTGACTAAAGGTACCGGCCAAATCATCGTAAACGGCCGTCCCGTTGACGAATTCTTCGCACGTGAAACCAGCCGCATGGTTGTACGTCAACCTCTGGTTCTGACTGAAAATGCCGAATCTTTCGACATCAAAGTTAACGTAACCGGTGGTGGCGAAACCGGTCAATCCGGCGCCATCCGTCACGGCATTACCCGCGCCCTGATCGACTTCGACGCAGCTCTGAAACCAGCTCTGTCTCAAGCAGGCTTCGTTACTCGCGATGCTCGTGAAGTTGAACGTAAAAAACCTGGTTTGCGCAAAGCACGTCGCGCAAAACAATTCTCCAAACGTTAATACGTTTCCAGAATCGAATCAAAAGCCTTGCTCTGCAAGGCTTTTTTCATTTATCAAACTCTTTTTTCACGGCACAATATATGACGAAAACCCTGCTCCACTACGCCAAATCATTACTTCAGGCTGTGATTATCTTCATCTTCTTATCCCTGATTGTCGACTGGGTACGCAAGCCTGACCAGCCCTTACAATCAGCGGCACAAACCATTACTTTAACCGATGGGCAAACCACTTCCCTCCAATCTTTCAGCCAGAACCGTGTTGCTGTTGTTTACTTTTGGGGTAGCTGGTGCGGTATTTGCTCGTACACATCGCCGACCATAGAAAAACTGCATCAAGACAATATTCCAACTCTGGGCGTAGCCTTACGCTCCGGAAGCGACAATGATATTGCCCGCCATATGCAAGAAAACAATCTATCCTTTCCAAACGTCAACGATTCAGACGGCCTAATGGCTCAAAAATGGAACATAGCCGTCACTCCGACCATTATCATATTAAAAGATGGCAAAATGATTCATCACACATCCGGACTTTCCAGTTATATCGGCTTAAAAATCAGAATTTACTTGGCAAATATCTTCAGCTAAATTCATTGAAAATCCACTAAAAATAGAGAATCTAAAGAATAATTTCACCTGAATATATTCAACCAATTCGATTTCATAAATAAATGAACTATCTCTTTCCCAATAACATATGATTTTGTTGAGATTATAAAGAAAATAGACTAAGATATAACCATAAGAACAATTGGAAACATTATTATCAAAACAAACTGTTAGAGATCTTCATCTAATATTGTGGCAGTGATGCTTTTGTTCCCATAGACCCGGTTGCCGACAGCAGCCTTAAAACAGCAATATTCGCCTTTATCAATCTACCTCACGCTTCAACGGTTTGATTTTTGATAACACCGGAGACTTAGTAATGCCCAACCAATCTAAACATGCATCTATCAATATCGGTCTGATTCAGGCACGGGAAGCATTGATGACCCAATTCCGCCCTATTCTGAACCAAGCCAATATTACTGACCAGCAATGGCGTATCATCCGGCTCTTAGCGGAAAACGGCACACTCGACTTCCAAGATTTGGCCAATCAGGCCTGCATCCTTCGCCCCAGCCTGACCGGCATTCTGACCCGCTTGGAAAAAGCAGGTTTGGCCGTGCGCCTGAAGCCTTCCAACGACCAACGCCGCGTTTATCTGAAACTGACGCCCGAAGGCGAGAAACTCTATGAGTCCACCGGTGCATTGGTTGACGAGCGCTATGACGCAATTGAAAAAGTCCTTACCAAAGAAAAAATGGCACAACTCAAAGAACTCTTGGCAGAGCTGGCAAAAATCGAACAGGCATTAAAATAAAGCGAGCCGGATGACAGATTCAACACACACACTCAAGAGATCCTTCCGAGATGCCATGGCCTCCTGTGCCGCCGGTGTACACGTTATCACGACAGACGGTGAAGCAGGGCGCTATGGCATTACCATGACTGCCGTAACTGCCGTTACCGACGAGTCGCCGACGGTCATGCTGTGCATCAACCGCCAATCCGCCATCATTCCCATCCTGCAGGGCAACCGTGATTTGTGTATCAACACACTCAACTACAGCCAGCAGGATGTTGCCGAACACTTTGCCGGACTGACCGACCTCTCGCCCGAAGAACGCTTCGAATACCATATTTGGCATAGGGGGCAAACCGGACAGCTCGAAGTCGAAGGCGCGCTGGCGCACCTGCATGGCAGCATTGTCGATCAACGCGAAATCGGCACGCATTATGTCTTTTTCGTTCAGATCAACGAAATCCGCAATACCGACACGCAAGCGCCGGCATTGCTGTATTTCCGTAGGCAATTCAAATCTTTGGCATAAATAAAGGTCTCAGGCCGTCTGAAACATCGGTTTCATTTTTCAGACGGCCTGAGACCTTTTCTGTTTCATACATTATAGGCACACCCATGAAAGCAATGATACTGGCCGCCGGTCGCGGCGAACGCATGCGCCCGCTGACCGACCACACGCCCAAACCCTTACTCGAAGTGGCAGGCACGCCGCTTATCGGCTGGCACTTACGCCGCCTGCGGAAGGCCGGCTTTACTGAAATCGTCATCAACCATGCCTGGCTTGGCCAGCAAATCGAAGACACCTTGAAAGACGGTTCAGCCTACGGCGTACACATTACCTATTCTCCCGAGCGCGCCGGAGGCCTGGAAACTGCCGGAGGCATTGCCACCGCCCTGCCGCTTTTGGGCGATGAGCCGTTTTTGATCGTCAATGGCGACGTGTTGACCGACATTGATTTCCAAGCTGCACGACTGGCTGCCCAGCGCATACAGGAACACAACCTTCTCGCCCATTTGTGGCTGGTGGATAATCCGCCCCATCATCCCGAAGGCGACTTTGGCCTGCTTTCAGACGGCCTGGTATCCGTATCATCCGCAGACGGCCAAGCCCTGACTTTCAGCGGCGTGGGCGTTTATCATCCCGCGCTTTTCAAAGACACCCCGGCACACCAGACTGCCAAGCTTGCCCCTCTGTTGCGTCAAGCCATGAGCCAAAGCCAAATCAGCGGCGAACACCACAACGGCCTTTGGTTGGACGTCGGCACAGTCGAACGTCTGCAAGAAGCCGACCGTATCGCCCAAAGCTGGTAAGACAAAAGAGACGTATCCAATACGTCCCTTTTAATATTCAAGGCCGTCTGAAAACATTGATCAAACCATTTTCAGACGGCCTTAATCCATCAATCAAGCTTTAGCCAATTTCTCTTTTCTTTCTTCATTCCCAACAAGCCATTGACGATCATCACGCACAATCCCGACCAAATCAGGCCATAGCCGATCAATGCGCCTTTTTGTACCGGCTCGCCCAGCCACACAATCGACACGATAAAGAGCAATACAGGCTCCAAATAGCTCAACATGCCGAACACCGCCACCGGCAGCAACTGATTTGCCTTCAAATTCAAATGCATGGATATTGCACTATTGAAGCCCAGCAACACGATAAAAAAGATTAAAACCGGTTTGGCCGCAATCATCGCCGGCGTATCCGTTGCCAGCAAAATATACGCCAACGCAAACGGCGTAATCATCATCAAATCAAAGGTCAGCCCGATTAAGGAAGGCACGCCCAGCTTGCGACGCAGCAGATAATAAAACGGATAAGTACCGAACACCCATACAGTCGTCCACGAAAACGCGCCCGACCGCACCAATTCACATGCCACGCCTGCACACGCCAAGATTACCGCCACCCTCTGTAACCGGTTCAAACGCTCTTTAAACCAAATCCGTCCGCCCAGCATCATTGCCAAAGGAAACAGGAAATAACCCATGGCAATGTTTACCCCTTCCCCATTGACCGGCCCCCAGACAAACAGCCACAACTGGCTGGCAAATATCGGCGTCGGCAATACAATCAGCAGCCATCGTTTCCAATCCCGGCCGACGCCATAAGCAAAACGCGTTGCCGCCTGCCAACCGTTGACCATCGTCATCAGCACGCACAAAGCCGACAGCATGGCGACTATGCGCCAGGCAAACACCTCCGTCCCCGTCATCGGCCGCATCCACATACCATACAGAAACAGCATGGAAAACAACAAATTGGACGCTATCGCAGCCAGCAAACCTTTGGATAAATTCGTCATTTCAGACGGCCTTTTGCAATCAATCAAAGTTAATATTGTAGAAAAAACGGATGAAAAAATTACTCATCTTTTTGAATGAAGTTTTACCGCAAACATCCGTTTCATTAAAGGCCGTCTGAAAACCCTGTCTTCAGGTTTTCAGACGGCCTTTCATTGCATCGAAGCAGTCTAATGCATCAACCCTGCTTCACAATATCCGACAGCGGCCAGCGCGGCTTAACATTGAATGCGCCGACAGCCTGACGCTCGGCAAGACGCATCGCGCCGGCAAAGGCAATCATTGCGCCGTTGTCGGTACAATATGCCATCGGTGGGAAATAGACATTGATTTTTTCTTCCTGAAGTTTGGGTTTGCCTTTTTCAGACGGCATTTTGACGGTTAAGCGCGAAAATTCATCACGCAGTTTCCAGTTTGCACCCACACCACCGGCAACCACCAAAGTTCTGAAGCCGGTATCCAACAACGCTTTTTTGGCTTTGGCCGCCAATACATCGACTACTGCATCTTGGAAAGCGCGGCAAATGTCGTTACGCGTCTGTTCGGGAATTTCATCGCTGCCGGTTTCGGCACGGACTTTTTCGACAGCGGTCAAAACGGCGGTTTTCAAACCGGAAAAGCTCATCTGCAAATCGTGCGAATGGAGCATGGGGCGTGGAAATGAGAAAGCATCAGGCGTGCCGAGTTTGGCCAGCTCGGATAATTTGGCACCGCCGGGGTAAGGCAAGCCTAAAAGCTTGGCCGTTTTATCGAACGCTTCGCCTGCCGCATCGTCCACACTTTCACCCAGCAAGGTGTAATTGCCGATACCGCGTACAGCCATAAATTGCGTATGTCCGCCCGACACCAGCAAAGCGACAAATGGAAATTCAGGCTTGTCGTCTGCCAACAAGGGCGAGAGCAAATGGCCTTCAAGATGGTGGACGGGGATAACGGGCTTACCGATGGCAAATGCCAACGCATTGGCAAAGCCTGAGCCGGCCAGCAATGCACCGCCCAAACCCGGGCCTTGCGTAAAAGCAACCGCGTCAATATCGGCATAGCCTACGCCTGCTTCCTTCAAGCAACCTTGCGTCAACGGCACGACACGGCGGATATGGTCGCGGCTGGCCAATTCGGGGACAACGCCGCCGTATTCGGCGTGCATCGCCATTTGTGTGTGCAAATGATGCGCCAGCAGGCCGCGCTCGGTATCGTAGAGCGCAACGCCAGTTTCGTCGCAAGATGATTCAATTCCTAATACCAACATGGTTTGAGGCCGTCTGAAAAAATGATTAAAAACGATTCAGACGGCGTTTTCTCCGAAAACGGAAAAAGGCCGTCTGAAATAAAGTGTGGGATAAGCTGCTTACAAAGTGCCGTAAGAATGCAGGCCGCTTAAGAACATATTCACGCCGATAAAGGCAAAGGCGGTAATGACCAGGCCGATAACCGCCCACCAAGCCAACACTTTGCCGCGCCAGCCTGCCACCAGCCGCAAATGCAACCAGATAGCGTAATTCAGCCAAACGATGAATGCCCAAGTTTCTTTCGGGTCCCAGCTCCAATAGCGGCCCCACGCATCGGCCGCCCACAATGCGCCGAGAATGGTGGCAATCGTGAAGAACAAGAAACCGACGGCAATCGCTTTGTACATAACTTCTTCAATGACTTGCGAGTGCGGCAGCCATGATTTTTTGCCCGCATCTTCTTTTCTGAGCGCCAGCAGTTCGGCAATACCCAGCATGGCAGCGATACAGAATGCGCCGTAGCCGATAAAATTGGCCGGAACGTGGATTTTCATCCACCAAGACTGCAAAGCAGGAATCAGCGGCTGAATGGCATGCGCCTCGCGTGAAACGCTGTACCACAAGACAAATCCGACCACAATCGCCATAAAGCTGAAGACAAAGCCACCCAATTTTTGTACGGCAAAACGGCCTTCGTAATAGAGGTACATCAGCGCCGTAATGACCAAGAACAAGATGAATACTTCGTAAAGGTTGGAAACCGGAATATGGCCGGCATCGGGACGCAGCAGATAGCTTTCATGCCAGCGTACCAGCAAACCGACAAAGCCCGCCATCGCGGAAATCCACGCAAACACGGTACCCATACCCAAAAGCGTATTAGTCGGCACATTCTTGCGCACCGCCGCTATTGCGCCGACGATATAGGCAAACAAGGCAAAGAACACAAACGCGCATTGCCACATAATCGCCGACTGGCTGCTTAACAGGTATTTGAGCAGGAAGCCGTCTGCGTGTTTGATGTCGCCGCCATACAAATCAACGGCTAAATACGCCAGGCACACGCCCACAGGGATAAACCAGCGCATCGGTTTGAAAAACCAACCCAGAAAAACGGCAATACCGGCACTCGCCCACAAAATCACCATTTCGTAGATGTCCATGTGCAGACCGGCCTGGGTTTGGGCAATAAACGCGCCGACTGCAATCAGCAGCGCAAATGCCCAGTCAAAAAGGTTGAGGTTTCGGATAAATGATTTGTGTGTTAGAAGCTCATGCTCGGGCAAGGCCTGATATTTGTTATTCATGGTTCAAATCCTTGGCAAGCTGCTGCAATTGCCGTGTGTGTTGCGGAAATTCTTTCTGCAAGTCGCGTTCGTTGCGGCTGGAAGACATGGCAAAACGGATACGGCCGTCTGAAAACAGCAGCCAAGCACGTTTTTCACGGATATAGAACATAAACACCGTGCCCAACACCAGCAATACCGAACCCAGATACACCAAGAATTCCCCCGGAGAACGGGTCATCTGCAGGCCGGAAGAGCGTACTTCGGCAAAACTTTCCAGTTGCAGCAGCATCGGCGCGGGATATTCGGTCAAACCGGTATAAGCGTCCATTGCATGCAGCAGGAATCGGTTGCGTTTTTCGTCTTGCGGCCAAGCCGGCAGATTGTATGTGCTGATCGTATCTTCCAGAGCGGCATTCATCACGCCATAGAGCATTTCGTAGAAATAGCCCTGCATTTTTTCCTGCTGATCTTTGGGAATGTTAGTGGTAACAAATTCGTCCAAAGCCAAATAGCCGCCTTTGGCAAAAATCGACAAGGTGTTTTCCGCCGCCGCCATGAATTGCTCGCGGATTTCGGCAGGCGCGCCTTTGACGGCGTTGGCAACGGTTTTACGGCGTGCCGCATCATCTTTCAGATATTGGCGCAAAGCCATAAAGGTATCGATTTTACCGTTTTTATCCATCGGAATGCGCAACCAACGATATTGCTGCGCCAAGCCGCTGCGCGTGCCGGTAATGAAGAAATAGTCTTCATCTTGTTTTACCGGCAACATATAGTTTTTATATTCGACCGCCTGCCCCGCTTTGTCGCGGATACGGTAAACGATAGACGGGCCGATATTGGTGTATTTTTTGCCTTCTTGACGGACGGAGCGAACATCGTTGATGGCGGATTTCAGGTTTTGCTCTTTTTCAGACGGCTCGCTCATGTCTTCGACGTTCATCGAAGTAAACTGGTCGAATTCCAGCTTATAAGAAGCCTTGCCCAAATCCAGCGGAAACTCACGCATGGAAGTTGCTTTGAGTTTGACCGGAGTACGGTCGGCATCAGCCAGATTCCACGCTTTAAACGTCAAGTCCGAGCCGCCGTCGGCAAAACTTGCCTGATAAACCGTGATACCGTGCAAGGTCAAAGGATGGTTGACGCGGATGGTGTGTTCGCTGACTTTGCCGGTCGCCTTGTCCGTGACTTCCAAGTCGCTGGCGAAATCGCGCGGCATACCGGTATCGTAAAAATCAATATGGAATTTCTTCAATTTGACGGAAAACGGCAAGTCTTGCACGAGCATGCCGTTATCCGCATTCAGAAATACCACGTCCGCGCTCTGACCTTCCGAAATATTGACATTGCCCCTAAACGACAAATTGGACGTACCCAACACGCTTTCGGGCTTAAAGTCTTTGGCGTAAACCGCCGTATTGTCCGGCACGATCCGGCCGGTAAGCATACCGATTTTCAGCAGGATATTGCTGTCTATCAAACCGCCCAAACAAATCACAATCAGCGCGGCATGGGCAAAGATATAGCCCCATTTGTTCATCGCACCTTTTTTTGCCGCCACCAAAACCGAACCGTCTTCACGCGTAACGGTTTTGCAGCCATAGCCCTGCACTTCCAAATAACGTTGCGCAACTTCAGGCGTCACCTGTCCGTCTAAAACGATGGAATGGCGCATTGCCGCCAGTGATTTTTCCTTGGCGTTTTCACGGAAGGAACGAATCTCGCGCAAAAACGGCGGAACATTGCGAATCAGGCACAATCCGGTGGAAATCACCAAAAACATCATGATGACAACGAACCACGCCGAGGCATACACGTCGTACAGGCCCAAAAAGCCGAAAATCTGCGACCAAAACGGGCCGAATTTCACCAAATAATCGACTTGTGGCTGATTTTGTTGCAAGACCGTACCGATAATCGAAGCCACGCCCAACAGGCTGAGCAGGGCAACGGCAAAACGCATGGAGCTGAAAAAGGCAAACCATGGTCTACGGATAAGTGGGACGGATGATGAAGATTTACTCATGTCTCAAATGTCGGCTTGGGGCAACCCGATCGGTAGAACGGACTGCAATGACGTGTGATGCGAAAGGAAGAATACTGCATATTGTAGTAAAAATCTTGCTGTCGCTATTTGAAAAAAACAATCAGGCTTATCGGCCTATATTGGCTAAGGCCGTCTGAAGGGTTTTCAGACGGCCTGTATCAATAAGCTCGTTTCAAAACGAAATTAGTGCAAACCTTGGATGAAGTTGGCTACTGCGTTCAACTCTTCTTCGCTCAGGCGGTTAGCAATATCGGCCATGATGGCGTTTTTGCGTTGGCCGGATTGGTAAGCTTTCATTTGCTCGACAACGTAAGCTTTGTGCTGGCCGCCCAGACGAGGATAGGCTTGGATTTCAGTACCGCCGCCAGGGATACCTGCGCCGCTAGGACCGTGGCAAGACATACATGCCGGCAGTTTTTTAGCGCTCAGGCCGCCGCGATAGATTTTCGCGCCCAGCTCTGGGTTTTCTTTAGGATTGGCTTCGCCCGGTTTGCCTTGTTGTTTGGCATAGTAGGCGGCAGCGTCGCGGATGTCTTGTTCGGACAAGTTCATCACCATCGGTTTCATCACGCCGGCAGCACCGTGCGTACGGGTACCGTCTTTGATGGCCATGGTTTGACCGTAGGTGTAGGCCGCAGCCTGACCTGCCAGTTTAGGATAAGTTGCGATACCGCTGTTACCATCGGCTGCGTGACACGCCGCACAGATAGTAGTCGCTACCTGTTTGCCTTTTTCAGCATCTGCTTTAGGGGCAGCGGAAACCGCACCGGCAGCCAATACCAAGGCCAATAAAGTCAATCGTTTCATGGAGTGCTCCTGATTACAGCATTGCGTACCGCGTCAATGCCTTTTTTATACTCAAATACCGGGGAATTTTCCCGATTAAAACCGATAATTCTATAAACGTGCTATTCTATACCAAGTTTACATTAAATTACTACTCAAATTACCAAACTGCTGCAACATAAATGCCCGATACAAATTATGATGTTGCAGTTTTGTTTCCATGCAAGGAAATACTGATGAACCTTTTTCAAAACGCCAAATTCTTTACAACGGTCAACCATCTGAAAGACCTGCCCGACACGCCGGCCGAGATTGCCTTTGTCGGCCGAAGCAATGCCGGTAAATCCAGCGCCATCAATACTTTAACCAATCATGTGCGCCTTGCCTACGTTTCCAAAACACCGGGCCGCACCCAACACATCAATTTCTTTGAACTGGAAAACGGTAATTTCATGGTCGACTTGCCCGGCTACGGCTACGCGCAAGTACCGGAGGCCATCCGTGCTCACTGGGTCAAACTCTTGGGCGACTACCTGCAACAACGCCGCCAACTGATCGGCCTGATTTTGATTATGGACTCGCGCCATCCGCTCAAAGCTTTAGACATTCAAATGCTGGACTTTTTCCACATTACCGGCCGTCCTGTGCATATCCTGCTGTCAAAAGCAGACAAGCTGTCTAAAAATGACCAAATTAAAACTTTGGCGGCGGTAAAAAAATCACTTAAACCCTACACCGACCGCCAAAAAATCAGCGTTCAATTATTCTCCAGCCTGAAAAAACAAGGCATGGACGAAGTCAATCAAGTGGTCGGTTCATGGTTTGACGCGCATCGCGAAGAAATCGAAAATCTTGCAGGCGAAGCATCGCCTGAATGATTGTAAAACAAGGCGGAATGAGATAAGTTGACCAACCGCAAATCTTATTCCGTCATTTGGTTTCTCACCATCGCATTTACCATTTAATCCGGGGTATGTCTCACACATGCCCTTTTTTTCATCACGCTTTTTTTGTTTTCACACGCAAACCACAATCTGCGCCAAATATGCCATCACAACATATCAGCAAGGCCGCCTGAAAGACGCGGCTTCGATCTCCATTATTATTAAAGTGTTAATTTTAGTATTGCAACTAAATTACACATCTTAGCATTTTGCTCATATTCAGCTAATTGTTGAGGCATAGAATGCATTCATCGTTCAACAACACAGTAGGAAAGAAAATCATGAAACGCATTAACGCTTTTATTTCAAAAAAACTCATCATTGCCGGTATTATTGCTTCAAGTTTGGGCGTTGCCGGTGCGGCAGGTACCATGGCTTTCAAAGAAGGTATGTTCGCAAAGGTTTCCGGCCAGCAAGCAGCCGCAGCAGCGGTAGCAGAAGTGGGCGGCGTCGTTAAAGATGTCGATTACAAATACAAACAACATTTGGGCGGCCGTTACAAAGTAGAAATCTTGAAAGACGGCGTCGAATACGAAGCTTTGGTTGATGCTCAAAACGGCAAAGTATTGGCAGTAGCACAAGATGACGATCAGGACAAACGACACTTTGGTAAACATGATAAGCATCATAAACATGACAATGCCGAGCCCTCTTCATCGCAAAATACAGATTATCAGGCTCCTGCCGATGCTGCACCTGGCACACCTGAAAATGCAACCGCTTCCGAGGTAACACAATCTTAATTTAAACTTTAAAAAAGCCAATGCCGTCTGAAACTTTCAGACGGCATTGGCTTTAATGCAGCATTGTTTGAAACACAGCTCCTATCAAGCCCAATCATTTTCAGACGGCCTTTGCACCATCTTCGCCGTCTATCCAACCTGCTTCTTTCAATTTCCTCTGTTGCGCATCATATCGGGCTTTTTCCACCCAATACATTGTCTGGATACAGGCATCGCCGCATTCGCTGCCGCAACATTCCCACGACTCAGGACGGACGGGTTCGTCTAAAAGCGGTTCGCCCAAGATGGCTTCGGCTTTATTCTTCAGGGTCGTATCCATCGGCAATTTCCAAGCGTGCGCCGTCAAATTCAATCACTTCGCCGCCGCGTATTTTGGCGGTTTTACGGGTTTCGGTTTCGCCGTTGCGCAACACCAGCCCTTCGGCGATAAATGCTTTTGCCTGTCCGCCGCTTTCGGCAAGGCCGGCCAGTTTCAACAGGTCGCACAAAGCGATGTATTCATTGTCTTCAAGATAGACTGTTGCTTCCATCATTCAATCCTTTCCAATAATGGCGATATTTTAACATGGCCGTCTGAAAGAAAGCCCCCTTCTGTTTTATTTGCTTTATCCAAACCCATTACATTTGGTTTTCAGACGGCCTTTAGCTGCCAACCCTGCTACAATACGCCTTTTATTGTTCACGCCGATTTTGCCATGACCGAGCCGACCTACATCCCCCTGCGCCTGCATACCGAATTCTCGATTACCGACGGTATGGTGCGGATTAAAAAACTGATTGCCAAAGCGCAGGAATACGGTTTGCCTGCTTTGGGCATCAGCGATTTGATGAACGAATTCGGTTTGGTGAAATTCTATAAAGCCTGCCGCGGCGCAGGAATTAAGCCCATCGGCGCGGCAGACGTGTGGATAGGCAATCCGAATGCGCCCGACAAGCCCTTTCGCGCCATGCTGATTATCCGCAACGATGCGGGCTATCTGCGCTTGAGCGAGCTTTTGACGGAGGCTTATGTCGGCAAAGACCGCAATATCCATCATGCGGAACTCAATCCCGAATGGCTGGAAAACGGCGACAACAGCGGCTTGATTTGTTTGAGCGGCGCGCATTACGGCGAAGTGGGCGTGAATCTCTTAAACGGCAATGAAGACGCGGCGCGTGCGGCGGCGTTGAAATATGCGGCATGGTTTCCCGATGCGTTTTATTTAGAGCTGCAACGCCTGCCCGAACGCCCTGAATGGGAGGCTTGCGTTTCCGGCAGCGTGAAGCTGGCGGAGGAACTGGGTTTGCCGGTGGTAGCGACGCATCCGACACAGTTTATGAGCAGCGATGATTTCAACGCGCACGAGGCGCGGGTGTGTATCGCAGGCGGCTGGGTATTGACGGACAAAAAACGTCCGCGCGATTTTACGCCGAGCCAGTTTTTCATTCCACCGGAAACTATGGCCGAACGTTTCGCCGATTTACCCGAAGCCTTGGAAAACACGGTAGAAATTGCCAAACGCTGCAACCTGCACATCACATTGGGCAAAAACTTCCTGCCGCTCTTCCCTACCCCGGACGGCCTGTCGCTGGACGATTATTTGGTGAAGCTGTCCAACGAGGGTTTGCAGGAACGCATGGTTCAGCTTTATCCCGACGAGGCGGAACGGGCGGCGAAAATGCCGGAATATCAGGAACGTTTGGATTTTGAGCTGAACATCATCATCCAGATGAAATTCCCCGGCTATTTCCTTATCGTACAAGACTTTATCAACTGGGCAAAAACGCACGGCTGTCCGGTAGGGCCGGGCCGTGGTTCGGGCGCAGGCTCGCTGGTGGCGTATTCATTAAAGATTACCGACCTCGACCCGCTCAAATACGCGCTACTGTTTGAACGTTTCTTAAACCCTGAACGCGTTTCCATGCCCGACTTTGACGTGGACTTCTGTCAGGCAAACCGCGGCCGCGTGATTGAATATGTGCGCGAGAAATACGGCGCGGAAGCGGTCAGCCAGATTGTTACCTTCGGCACGATGTCGTCCAAAGCGGTCATCCGCGACGTGGGGCGTGTGCTGGAACTGCCGTTTATGCTGTGCGACAAACTGTCCAAGCTGATTCCGTTGGAAGCCAACAAACCTCTGAGTTTGGAAAAAGCCATGGAGGCCGAGCCGCAAATTCAGGAACTGATTGAAGCGGAAGAAGCGGACGAACTGATTACGCTGGCGAAAAAGCTGGAAGACCTGACGCGCGGTTTGGGTATGCACGCAGGCGGCGTGTTGATTGCGCCGGGCAAGATTTCCGATTACAGCCCCGTGTATCAGGCGGACGAATCCGCCTCGCCCGTATCCATGTACGACAAGGGCGACGTGGAAGACGTGGGTTTGGTGAAATTCGACTTTTTAGGTCTGCGCAACCTGACCATTATCGAAATGGCGCAGAACAACATCAAAAACACCACCGGCGATATCGTCGATGTCGGCAAGATTCCGCTTGACGACCAGGCCGCCTACCAAATCTTCCGCGATGCGAACACCACCGCCGTGTTCCAGTTCGAGTCGACCGGCATGAAAAAAATGCTGAAAACGGCGCATACGACCAAGTTTGAAGAACTCATCGCCTTCGTATCACTCTACCGTCCCGGCCCGATGGACAACATCCCTGACTTCGTCGCACGCATGAAGGGCCAGGAATTCCAATACATCCATCCGCTGCTCGAAGGCATCCTCGCGCCGACCTATGGGATTATGGTGTATCAGGAACAAGTGATGCAGGCGGCGCAGATTATCGGCGGCTACTCGCTCGGCGGCGCGGACTTGCTGCGTCGTGCTATGGGTAAGAAAAAGCCCGAAGAAATGGTGAAACACCGCGAAATCTTCGCCGAAGGCGCGGCGAAACAAGGCATTTCGCGCGAAAAATCCGACGAAATCTTTAACTACATGGAAAAATTCGCCGGCTACGGTTTCAACAAATCCCACGCCGCCGCCTACGCCCTGATTTCCTACCAGACCGCATGGCTCAAAGCACATTACCCCGCCGAATTTATGGCGGCAACCATGTCGTCTGAATTGGACAACACCGACCAGCTCAAGCATTTCTACGACGACTGCCGCGCCAACGGCATCGAGTTCCTGCCGCCCGACATCAACGAATCCGACTACCGCTTCACACCGTATCCGAACATGAAAATCCGCTACGCACTCGGTGCGATTAAAGGCACGGGTGAAGCCGCCGTCGAATCCATCATCGCCGCGCGGCAAAGCGGTGGCAAGTTTACCGGCCTGTTGGACTTCTGCGAGCGCGTCGGCAAAGAACACATGAACCGCCGCACCCTCGAAGCTCTAATCCGCGGCGGCGCGTTCGACAGCATCGAACCCAACCGCGCCATGCTCTTGGCAAACATCGACCTTGCCATGAACAACGCCGACCAAAAAGCCGCCAACGCCAATCAGGGCGGGCTCTTCGACATGATGGAAGACGCCATCGAACCGGTGCAGCTCGTCGACGCGCCCATGTGGAGCGAATCGGAAAAACTCGCCGAAGAAAAAACCGTCATCGGCTTCTACTTGTCCGGTCACCCGTTCGGCCCGTATGCCCAAGAAGTCCGCCAAATCGCCCCGACCAAATTAGGCCGTCTGAAACCGCAAGACAGCGTGCGCCTCGCCGGATTCGTGACCGCCGTGCGCACCATGATGGGCAAACGCGGCAAAATCGCCTTCGTCAGCCTCGAAGATTTGAGCGGACAGATTGAAATCATGGTCAGCGGCCACACGCTGGAAAACTGCGCCGACTACCTCAAGTCCGATCAAGTGCTGATTATCGAATCCAAAGTCAGCCGCGACGACTACGGTGGCGGCGACGGGTTGCGCATCATGGCCAACCAAGTCATGACCCTGCAAATGGCGCGCGAACGCTACGCCCGCAGCCTCAGCCTCGCCCTCGCCCCCGGCCACGACATCGCACACCTCGCCGCCATCCTCACCGCCCACCACCTGCCCGACACGTCGCACATCCCACTGCAACTGTCGTACAGCAACGGCAAAGCATCAGGCAAATTGAAAATTGCACCCAAATGGGTGGTAACGCCAAGCACCGCCTTGTTTGACGAACTGGAAACATTGCTCGGCAGCAGGGCAGTTCGTGTGAATTGGTAACACTAAAGGCCGTCCGAAACCATACGTTCAGACGGCCTTTAATTTTAAAAGCGCTTTAAAAACATAAAGCGGATAAAGATTCAGGCTTTCAGACAGCCTTATTGAATAGAGCAATTATCTGAAAAGTTTATTGCAAAGAGCCTTTGACCAATAGGGAAAGATAACCCACAACAAAGGGGAGCGACAATGCCGAAACAATGCCTAAGCACCCAGTAAATAATTGGTTCAGTACAGATTTTGCAGCGGTAAGCTGCAGCAGTTTGAAATACAGGGCAAACCAAGCAACGGGGGGGAAAATACACCCCCTTTTCCTACAGATACCCCATATCAAAGGCCGTCTGAAAAACAGTTTTATTTAACGATTTCAACCGGGCCGTGGTCGTCGCAGTGATCGCCGTGTTGGTGATGCAGACGGCCGTTGACGATATAGTCGACGTGATCGCCGTGCGGTACGGCTTCATGGCCGCAACCTTCGCCGTGAACGTGGCCGTGGCAGGTGTCAACCGGATGGCAGCCGTCAGGGTTGGTTTCATTGACGCTCAGTGCATGCTCGTCGTAGTGGCCGTTGTGCTCATGGTGCAGGTGGCCGTCGTGTAGATAATCGACGTGGCCTTCATGTTTGATGGCAGTGTGGCCGCAGTTTGCGCCGTGAACGTGGTCATGATGTTCGTGGGTTTTACAGGTCATTTTTCTCTCCTAATGTTCAGTGAATAGCAATCTTTCTCGATTGATTATTCCATCTTATCTTTTTTTCATGCAACCGTAAAAAATTTTACAGTTATTAATATATTGTTATGATATATCATCTATTGATATATCAGCCTATTTTGTTTTTCAGACGGCCTTTTATTTATCATTCATTTATTTTCAGCGGGTAATCTAACCCTTTCTGCCTATGCTGAATATCGAATTTTTCAGCCGTAACGGGTAATATTGGAACCAAGGGATGAATCCTTCAAACAAACAGGTACTGTAATGGGAAAACAAGCCAAACTTTATATGGTTCGCAGCACGCAAGGTGCGCTTTATGATGTATTTTTTGAACGCGGTGTGGCGGCATTAGCCTGGCCCATGCTGGCTGAAGCGGCGGCCAAGGGTTTTGGCCGTGAGGAACTGACGGATATTTACCGTTCGGCCGTGCCGGATGTGAAGTTGAGAACGGCGCAATCGGGCGCGGCTCAGATGTGGCGGTTTGTCAACGAATTAGCTGATGGAGATGCCGTACTGACCTACTCGCCTGCTTTGCGCCGTTATCGGGTTGGCAGGATTACGGGCGGCGCGGTACATTGTCCGCAATGGGACGATGAGAAAATGTCGCTGGTGCGGCCGGTTGAGTGGCTGAGCGAAGTATGTCGCGATGATTTGAGTGCGGCTACGCAACGGGCTTTGGGCAGCGTAGCAACTTTGTTTGCGGTATCGGAAGCGTGTGCGGCAGAAATTTTTGAACGCGTGGGTTTTCAGACGGCCTAAGAAGGGAAAGGAAACAGGATTATGTGGAACACCATGCATGAATGGCTGAACGCTTTGCCTGTCAGTGAAGAAATCATCAAATCGGCATTGATGTCGGTATTGATGATTGTGGCCGTCATTGCCGGGCGCAGCATTTTGCTCTCGGCGCATTTTCGCAGCCATCCGGATTTGAGCATTGAAAACAAACGCCGCTCGCTGGTATTCAGCCGCAACGTGACCATGTTGCTGATCCTGCTCGGGCTGGCGATGATTTGGGCGGCGCAGATTCAAACTTTGGCGTTGTCGATGTTTGCGGTAGCCGCAGCGATTGTGGTGGCAACCAAAGAGCTGATTATGTGTTTGTCCGGCAGCATCCTGCGTTCGGTAACCAAACAATATTCCATCGGCGACTACATCGAAATCAACGGCCTGCGTGGACGGGTGGTCGATATCAATATGCTGAACACCCTGATGATGCAAATCGGCCCCAACCCTTTAATCGGCCAGCTTTCCGGCAAAACGCTCTCGTTTCCCAACAGCCTGCTTTTGAGCCATACCGTGCGCCGCGACAATATTTTGGGCAATTATGTGATTCATACGGTGGAAATCCCCGTGCCGATTCATTTGGATTCGGACGAAATCATAGGCCGTCTGAAAGCCGTTCTTGAGCCGTTGTGCGCAGCCTATGTTCCCGTTATCCAACAATATTTGGAAAACGTTCAAGCGCAAAAACTCTTTATTACCCCCGCCGCCCAGCCACGCGTGTCCCGCGTGCCGCATGATGACAAGGTGTACCACATCATCGTACGCTTCGCCTCCCCCGTTTCCAAACGGCTGGAAATACAACAGGCCGTCTTAGACGAATTTTTGCGCACGCAATACCGACTGATCAACCAAACAAAATAGTACGGTTTGTTTATTGATACAATCAAATCCCTTACAATAATGAAGTTCACAATCAACAATAAGGAAAAGTCATGTTGCCCGAATCAGCCCTTGCCGAAATGTATCCCGTCATTATGACCCCCAGCCATGACGGCAAATATTTCCACAACTACACCCTCTCGCTTCTGAACATCGTCCACACCAACGCCTCCCTCGGCCTGCCGCTGCAAGTAATGATGCAGCGCGGCGAAAGCCTGATTACGCGCGCGCGCAACAACTGCGTGGCCACATTCTTAGAAAACAAAGAATGGACGCATTTATTCTGGATTGACTCCGACATCGGCTTCTCTCCCGATTCATTCTATCGTCTGCTTTTGGCCGACAAAGACGTTGTGGCAGGCATTTACCCGCTCAAACGCGACAACTGGCCTGAAGAAGGTGTTCCAGCCGGCACGACCCAAGCCGACTTCGAGCGCATGTACACTTCTTATACCGTCAACACCAGCGAAAAAAATGAAAACGGTGAAATAGTATTGAAAGTCGATGAAGACGGTTTTATGAAAGTTCATGATGCGCCAACCGGCTTCATGGTTATCAAGCGCAGCGTATTTGAAAAAATGATGGCAGCCTACCCCGAGTTGAACTACATCTCCGACAGCGACTACAACAGAGAAGACAAAGGCCTGCACTACCGCTTCTTCGACTGCATGGTCGATCCTGAAAGCAAACGCTATCTGTCCGAAGACTACACCTTCTGCCACCTCTGGCGTCAAATCGGCGGCGACGTATACGTCGACGTACAATCCAACCTGACCCACCAAGGCGCAAAAGTGTATCGCGGCTCGTTTGCCGAATCCCTGCAAACCAATGTTGCCAATGCAGTATTTGCCCCGAAAGGCACACCGATGCGCCTCGAGCTAGCCGCACCATTGCACCCCAATCCGCGCGGCGCAGAATAAGATTGGCTGATAGATAGGCGGGACACTTTAATTCTGCCTGTCTGCCACCATATAACGCCTATCGTTTTCTTTTCAGACGGCCACAAGGCCGTCTGAATCCATCTTATTCAGGAGAAACCATATGAGCGACAACGTCCTGCTCCACTTGGGCGAAGAACCCCGTTTCGACCAAATCAAAACCGAAGACATCAAACCCGCCCTGCAAACCGCCATTGCCGAAGCGCGCGAACAAATCGCCGCCATCAAAGCGCAAACGCACACCGACTGGGCAAACACTGTCGAAAAACTGACCGACATTACCGAACGCGTCGGCCGCATTTGGAGCGTGGTTTCCCATCTCAACTCCGTGGTCGACACGCCCGAGCTGCGTGCCGTATACAACGAATTGATGCCCGAAATCACCATCTTCTTCACCGAAATCGGTCAAGACATCGAGTTGTACAACCGCTTCAAAATCATCAAAAATTCTGCCGAATTCGACACCCTCTCCCCGGCGCAGCAAACCAAGCTCAACCACGACTTGCGTGACTTCGTCCTCAGCGGTGCCGAATTGCCGCCCGAACAGCAGGCAGAACTGGCGCAACTGCAAACCGAAGGCGCGCAACTGGGTGCCAAATTCGCACAAAACATCCAAGACGCAACCGACGCTTTCGGCATTTACTTTGACGATGCCGCGCCGCTTGCCGGCATTCCCGAAGACTCCATCGCCATGTTTGCCGCCGCCGCGCAAAGCGAAGGCAAAACAGGCTACAAAATCGGCCTGCAAATTCCGCACTACCTCGCCGTCATCCAATACGCCGACAACCGCGAACTGCGCGAACAAATCTACCGCGCCTACGTTACCCGCGCCAGCGAATTGTCCGACGACGGCAAATTCGACAATACGGCCAACATCGACCGTACCCTCGAAAACGCATTGAAAACCGCCAAACTGCTCGGCTTCAAAAACTACGCCGAGCTGTCGCTGGCAACCAAAATGGCGGATACGCCCGAACAGGTTTTAAACTTCCTGCACGACCTTGCCCGCCGCGCCAAACCGTTTGCCGAAAAAGACTTTGCCGAAATCAAGGCCTTTGCGCGCGAAAACCTGAATATCGAAGACCCGCAATCGTGGGATTTGAGCTACGCCGCCGAAAAACTGCGCCAAGCCAAATACGCCTTCAGCGAAGCCGAAGTGAAAAAATACTTCCCTATCAGCAAAGTATTGGCAGGCCTGTTTGCCCAAATCAAAAAACTGTACGGCATCGAGCTGGCTGAAAAAACCGTCCCCGTTTGGCACAAAGACGTGCGCTATTTCGAGCTGAAACAAGACGGCCAAACCATCGGCGGCGTTTACATGGACTTGTACGCACGCGAAGGTAAACGCGGCGGCGCATGGATGGACGGCTACAAAAGCCGCCGCCGTTTCGCCGACGGGACGCTGCAACTGCCGACCGCCTACCTCGTCTGCAACTTCACCCCGCCTGTAGGCGACAAAGAAGCACGTTTGAGCCACGACGAAATCATCACCCTCTTCCACGAAACCGGCCACGGCCTGCACCACTTGTTGACCCAAGTTGACGAAGTGGGCGTATCCGGCATCAACGGCGTCGAATGGGACGCAGTCGAGCTGCCCAGCCAATTCATGGAAAACTTTGTTTGGGAATATGACGTATTGGCGCAAATGTCCTCGCACGAAGAAACCGGCGCGGTATTGCCGAAAGAGCTGTTCGACAAAATGCACGCGGCTAAAAACTTCCAACGCGGTATGTTCCTCGTCCGCCAAATGGAATTTGCCATCTTCGACATGGAAATCTACCATCAGGAAGATGAAGGCCGTCTGAAAGAATGGCCGCAAATCTTGGACAAAGTGCGTCAAGAAGTCGCCGTAACCCAACCGCCGGCATACAACCGTTTTGCCTTGAGCTTCAGCCACATCTTCGCCGGCGGCTACTCCGCAGGCTATTACAGCTACGCATGGGCGGAAGTTTTGAGTGCAGACGCTTACGCCGCTTTTGAAGAAAGCGACGACGTTGCCGAAACCGGCCGCCGCTTCTGGAAAGAAATACTGGCCGTCGGCGGTTCGCGCAGTGCAGCCGAATCCTTCAAAGCCTTCCGCGGCCGCGAACCAAGCCTGGATGCCCTGCTCCGCCACAGCGGTTTCGACAACGCAGCTTAGCCCCAAGATTAACGTAATGAAAAGGTCGTCTGAAAATTTTTCAGACGGCCTTTATCGAAACCAATAGATATTGTTTTGTTAACATTGATGGGGAGATGTCAGAAATGACAAAATACACAGCACCTAAGTTTTATAAAGAGGCTTTTAATTGCCCGCATTGCGGGGCATTTGCGCATATGCAATGGCAAAGTAAAGAACCAGGTGTTTATTATCAAGCTATTTGTGATCATTGCAAAAAAGATAGCTTTTGGCGAGTAACTCAAATAAATGGTAGTGCTTTAAACAATGGTTTTATGGTTAACATTGGCACAATGCTCTACCCTGATTTCGGCTCAGCCCCACTTCCAGCCGAAGATATGCCCGAGGATGTGAAAAAAGATTACGGAGAAGCCGCCCAAATTTTTATCAAATCGCCCCGAGGTGCAGCGGCATTACTGCGTTTAGGCTTGCAAAAATTATGTATTCATTTGGGAGAAGAAGGAAAAAACATCAATACCGACATCAGGTCGCTGGTTGAAAAAGGTGTATTCTCAGGACAGGTTGTCAAAGTTGCCGATACTTTGCGGATTACCGGAAATAATGCCGTCCATCCCGGTCAAATTTCAGATGAAGATTTTGATAGGGCTGCCGGGAAAATGTTCGACCTAATCAATTTCATTGTGAAGAAAGCGATTACCGAACCGAAAGAACTAGACGAGCTTTATCAGCTGATGCCCGAAAATGCAAGAAACGCCGCAGAAGCTCAAGATAAAAAGAACTCCAAACCTTGAACATAACCTTATTCTATCAAGGAGTAGTTAAGGGATAGTTTTTTTATTTCTAAAGGCAGACAAGCCACCCATAAAAACAGGGCATGTTCCCATGCCCTATCATTTGAATTTCAGACGGCCTTTCGGTTGTCAAAATTTATTAGGAATAATAAGCAAGCCCTATCCCTAACAAAATTCTCAAGAAAAACAGAAGTCCAGATTTCAAACTCCTATCTCCCCCTCCCATCGCTAAAATTAGTTTTTGCCTTTTTTATCGCCGGCTGCCAAACGCATCTTGATAAATTCCATCATCAAATCTTTTTTCGTCCAGAAAAAGGTTTTCATTTTTTCCAAAGAATAGATTTTCCGAATCATCGCCGGCAATCCTGCGTGAACGATGGCCGCGACTTCGCCATTGGTTGTTTCATTGTCCATGGCGGCTTTAAGGTTTAGATTGCGCGTATTCAGGTAGTCGCAAAGCGCTTTCCTGACGCTGTTGCTGATTTCAAATTGTTTCATGTTTTCCGTCCATAATGCTTTTATAGTTAAATAGCATAGAATTCTAGCAAGTTTTTTGCATTATGCATATCTCAATGTGCATATTATTGCGGAATTTACAATTTGGCTTTTGGGTAAAATCATGCCTGCAACACATTGTTGCGGCGCACCCTGTCGGATTGTTTTGACTATTTTGTTTCGGCTTGGGCCGCATTGCGGATAAAATAACGGTTTTAGGTGTTGAGGCCGTCTGAAATGTATTTGTGGTTTAAGCTGTTGCACATATTTTTTGTGATTTCTTGGTTTGCAGGACTGTTTTATCTGCCGCGGATTTATGTGAATCTGGCGCAATTAGAGCCCGGCAGCGCGGAATATGTACGGCTGACGGATATGTCGCGGCGGCTGTACCGCTTTATGTCGCCTTTGGGCTGGGGAACACTGATATTCGGCGCGGCCATCGGCTTTGTCAACAATTGGTGGGGCAACGGCTGGCTGGCGGTTAAATTATTGTGCGGCCTGCTGCTCTTGGCCTACCAGCTTTATTGCGGCCTGTTGCTGCGCCGTTTTCAAAACGGCAGCAATGTGTATTCGCACCGCTGGTATCGGGTATTCAACGAACTCCCTGTATTGATGATGGTGGCCGCGCTTTATATGGTGGTTTTCAAGCCGTTTTAATCTTCAGACGGCCTGTTTGGTAAATAAGGAAAGAATTCATGACGGTCGAAATCGAACGCCGCTTTTTGCTGGCGGATGACAGTTGGCGCGAAGCGGCAAGCGAGCCGCTGGTGTTGCAACAGGGCTATTTGAGCGTGGAAAAAGAGCGTACCATCCGTGTGCGGATTATCGGTTCGCAAGCCTGGCTGACCCTGAAAGGCTATATTTCCGACATGACGCGCAGCGAATTTGAATACGAAATTCCGTTGGCTCACGCGCAGGCGATGATGGCGGATATGTGCCCGTTTAAAATGGAAAAATACCGCTATCGGGTTGAATTTGAAGGCTTTGTGTATGAAATCGACGAATATTTCGGCGACAATGCGCCCTTGATTGTGGCGGAAATCGAATTGCCGTCTGAAGATACCGAGTTTCCCAAACCGTCTTGGTTGGGCAAGGAAATCACGTCAGACGGAAAATTCACCAATGCGTATTTGAGCAAACATCCGTATTCGTCTTGGACGGAATAACGGGTACAACCCACATACAAAAAAGGCATGTATCAAACATGCCTTTTTTCTTTTCAGACGGCTGCTTACCGATATTTGCATCGAGCTGCTTTCGACATACCGTTTCAGATATCGGGCAAGCCCGTGTGTTTTAGCCGTTGAACCTTATGCCGGACGGCAGGCCACCATGTAGTTGACTTCGGTCGAATCGCATAAGGAATAACGGCCGCTCAACAAATTGTAGGTCATGCCCTTGCTGCCGACGGTATCCAATCCGGCTTGGCGGCACATGCGCGCGAGTTCTGCCGGCGTGATGAATTTTTTCCAATCGTGCGTGCCTTTGGGAACGAATTTCAACAGATATTCCGCACCGACAATCAGATGCAGATAAGATTTGGGATTGCGGTTGATGGTGGAGAAAAACACCATGCCGTCTGGTTTGACCAGTTTCGCGCAGGCTTGAACGATGGCGGCCGGATCGGGAACGTGTTCCATCATTTCCATACACGTTACCACATCGAAGCTGTGCGGCTGCTCGGAGGCGAGGTCTTCGACGCGGATGCAGCGGTAATCGATATTGGCAACGTGTTGAGCGGCCGCATGGGCAGCGGCAGTTTGCAGGGATTTTTCCGCCATATCGATGCCGGTAACGTGTTCTGCGCCGCGTTTGGCCATGCTCTCCGACAAAATACCGCCGCCGCAGCCTACATCCAGCACGCGTTTGCCTGCCAATCCGGCATAGCTGTCGATATAGTCGAGGCGCAAGGGGTTGATGTCATGCAGGGGCTTGAATTCGCCGTTTTTATCCCACCATTTATCGGCGATTTGGCTGAACTTGGCGATTTCGCCGGCATCTACGTTGTCGTGTTGATTGCTCATGGTTTGCTCCTGCATAAAATCATTCGCCTGATTTTAGCCGATTGTGCTTCAAAATAAAATGTTTCAGACGGCCTTTGCCTGTTTATCGGCCCTATTTCAACTTTCATCCGCCTGCCCATAAAAAACGCACCTTGTGACAAGGTGCGTTTCAATCGGCATGATTTAGAATTTAGCGCCGGATTCGTTGGCCATGTAGTCAACTGCGGCTTTCACTTCATCGTCGCTCAAGCTGCTGTTGCCGCCTTTGGCAGGCATGGAATTAAAGCCTTCGAGGGCGTGTTTGTGCAAGGTGTCTTTGCCTTGTTTAATGCGAGGCGCCCAGTCTTCTTTTTTGCCTACGGCAGGAGCGCCGGGAATCAAGCCGCCGTGGCATGCTTTACAGTTCGCTTCAAAAACGGCTTTACCGTCCACTTTGGCGGATTCGGCAGGCTTGGCTTCAGCGGCAGGCGCTTCGGCTTTCTCTTCAGGCTTGGCGGCTTCTTCAGGCTTGGCGGCTTCTTCAGGTTTCGCGGCTTCCTCCGCTTTGCTGGCGGCGGCTTCAACCTTAGCGGCTGCTTCTTGAGCGGCAGATGCAGTCGCATCGGCAGCAGAAGCGGCTTCGGTTTTCACTTCAGATGCAACGGCTTGAGCAGTCTCTTGTGTCTCCTGTTTAGCCTCTTGGGAACAAGCTGTCAAACCAGCCATCATCATTACGGCAATCAGTAATTTGTTCATGTTCTGTCTTTCCTTAATTTTATTTAAATCACTGTTTTATATAAACAGCTCAAAAATTCTAACACAGAAACTAATACTTTCGACCTACACTATAATAAATATTGGTATAAATCAGATTTTGTCACAAAAACTGAAAAACATATTGACACCACCTCTCTACTCGGATAGAAATTCACCCCATTTGTCATGAATCGCGATAACTTTCATTTTATTGTTCAAGCAGTTACTCATTTTATTTTCAAAGTTTCTTTTAGAATTCAACTTTTTACAAACTTTCCAGATAATACCACAAGCATTAAAACATCTTTTATCCTAAAAAGGCCGTCTGAACCCCAATCAGGTTTCAGACGGCCTTTTTGAATCATGTTAATAAATGGCCATACAAAAGACACCGGCAGGCTTACTTGTTTATAGAGATTTTCATATTCCGACTACGATTTAATCCAATGCCATTAGCCTTTTGCCAAGGTTTCAGCTTCAGCCCACAATCCTCGCTTCTGCTCCACCGTCAATTTCTTAATGCCGATTTCCCGTTTCAGCGCCTCACTTTTAGTCAGGCCGTCTGAAACGATGCGCATCTCGACAGGCTTGTTCAAACGCGTGTATTTCGCGCCTTTTCCTGACAAATGCGCGGCAAAACGCTCTTGCGGACGGTTGCTGATGCCGCAATAAAACGCGCCGTTTTCGCACAAAATCAGGTAAACGCTCCAATTTTCCGCGTTCATAAATCCCCTTCCTTGGCAAAACTCTCGGTAAAAATGCGCACGGCGGCTTCGGTTTTGGCAGACTGCACACGATAAGGCGTTACCAAATAAAGGCTGACCGGCGGCAATGTCCATTCAGGCAAAACCGCTTTCAGACGGCCTTGTGCAATTTTCTCCCTCACTTCGCCGCCCACTTGCAAAGACAAACCGAAACCACTTTCGGTCAGGCTGCACACGGCGGCAAGATGCGTGCAGGCAATGCTGTCGGCAACGTCGAGGAAATAGCTTTCTTCACCATTTTGCAAGGTGGTGCGGACAGGTAAAAAATGCAGCCAGCGGTGGGTATGAAGCTGAGAGGGATGGGTAATGGGCGGATGGCGGTCGAGATAATCGGGCGCGGCGCAAATGGTGTACGGCCAGGTAACGAGATAGCGCGCGACCAGATTGGGATCGTCCAAAGCACGGTCGCCGCCGCGTATGGCGATGTCGGTCTGATTGTGTTGCAGGTCGTCCAAAGTATCGCTGAAATTAAGGATAGGACGGATTTTTGGGAACTCGGTTTGCAATCGCGAAAAGGCCGTCTGAAAAGCGCGGGATTCGATGACCGTAGAAGTCAGGGAAATCCGCAATTCGCCGACGGGTTCGGTTTTCAGATTGTCGATAACGGTGCGCGTATCGGACAAGGTAGCGGCGAGGCGGCGACAGTATTCGCCCAATGCTCGGCCAGCATCGGTGGGCGAAAGGCTGCGCGTGCTGCGGTTTAACAGCTTGATACCGTGCAGGGTTTCGAGGCGGTTGATGTGCTGGCTGACCGCCGACGGCGTCATGCCTAGCGCGGCAGCGGCGGCGTTCATGCTGCCGTGTTCGAGGACGGCGGCGAAAACGAGCAGGGGTTTGATGTCTTACATTTCGACTGATTATGTAGTTCAACTTCACAATCATAACAGCAAAACAGGGATTATCAAGCGTTTCAGACGGCCTTACAATGCACTCATCTAATCAATCACATCCCCACAAGGAGTCAAATATGAAAATCGCAGTCATCGGTGCAACAGGTTATGTCGGCAACGCAGTCGTGCAAGAACTGGCAGGCCGCGGTCATGAAGTAACCGCTTTCGCCCGCAATACAGACAAAGTGTTCCAAGCGCAAAATGTTGCCGCCGTCTCCGCAGATGTCAACGCGGCGAATTTTGCCGACAAACTGGTCGGTTTTGATGCCGTAGTCAGTGCCTTCAACCCGGGCTGGACCAATCCCAACATCGGTGCGGATTTCACGCGCGGCGCAAACAGCATCGTCGAAGCGGCAAAAGCGGCGCAAGTGCCGTATCTCTTGATTGTCGGCGGCGCGGGCAGCCTGTATGTCGCGCCCGGTTTGCAAGTTATCGATACGCCCGACTTCCCGAAAGAAATTTTCGACGGCGCCAATGCCGCACGCCATCTCTTGGCAGAACTCCTGCCGCGCCGCGACGTGAACTGGTCTTTCGTTTCCCCTCCGGCACGACTGGGCGCGGACGGCGGGTTCAGCGAAGATAAAACCGGCAAATACCGCTTGGGCAAAGACGATTTGCTGATGGACGGTGAAATTCCGGCAGGCATCAGCGTGGCCGATTTAGCAGTCGCCATTGCCGATGATGTGGAAAACAAAGCGCATTTGTTTGAACGCTTTACCGTCGCCGCTGTTTAATCGTCTCAATTTAAAGGCCGTCTGAAACCCAAAGTTTCAGACGGCCTTTTCATATTCTAATCGATAGAAATAAATATTTTATTACAATTTTGCTATAGCAAACATAACTAACTTTCGATATTTCAAGACTTCCAACCTCGTCAGTCCCACCTGCGCAAAAATGACGGCAATAGGTAAGTTGCGTATCGAAAATAAAGTAATTTGGCTATATCAAACCAAAACCACCGTTTCCACTCGCCTCAAACGACAGGCGGTTTTAATTCAATTTGATTTTCGAGCCCCCACCAATTTCGTTATCTATAAAATCATTGAATTGTTGACGGAACTCCATTGGTCGGGCGATATAAGGAATCGGAGCATGACTGCCGCCCGTCCCCCTGATCACTATGGAGCCATAATTGAAAATCCTGCCCCAAAAACCTTGGATTACAGAAAGACTTTCAGCACGATCGATATTTAATTCAATTGTTTGCCGACGGATGAAGCCAGCTTTGGCGATCAGTCTTTTATTGGTCAATGCAAGCTCCGTTGTCATGACATTCAGCACAGCCACAATAATAAACAATATGCCAATTATTCCAATAATTGGAATCTCTCTTATCAACAGCGCAAACAATGCACCAAATACCAATCGTCCGAATTGGGACAGCCACGATACTTGCGCTTTATAAACAATACGTTCATTCTGCCCTAAAGAGCTTTCAATATAACTTGCCATTTGACGTTCTCCACATTAGGTATTTTCCAAAAATACGGATTATAATCCGTGGATAAATAAGCGTCAAAATTGGATATTTTGAGATTTGTGAAGACAAATCTCATGAGTAAAATCAGTGTATTGATAGGTATAAAAATCCGAGAAATCCGCAAACAGTCCAATATCAACCAAGAAAGCTTAGCCTTACTTGCCGATATAGACAGAAGCTATATGGGTAGAATAGAAAGGGGGGAGGTCAACATAACGGTTGATAAACTATATCAATTGTCTTCTGCTTTAAACTGTTCCGTACACGACTTACTGCCGGATGATTTGGAAATTAAAAATACTTGAACCGTTCAAGTAGTACGCCCACATTACCAATCTGCTAAAAAGGTCGTCTGACACCCCAAAACCCAAAGTTTCAGACGGCCTTTTGCTATAATACGCCCATTAAATTTACCTATACGCGAGTTCCCATGTCCGCAACCCAACCCACCATCGCCGCCATCGCCACCGCACCCGGACGCGGCGGCGTCGGCGTGATCCGCCTTTCCGGCAAAAACCTGCTGCCTTTGGCGCAAACCCTCAGCGGCGGCAAAACGCCCAAACCGCGCACCGCGCTTTACACCGACTTTCTCGGCGGCGACGGGCAGCCGATAGACAACGGCATCCTGCTCTACTTCGCCGCCCCCGCCAGCTTCACCGGCGAAGATGTGATTGAGTTGCAGGGGCACGGCGGCCCCGTGGTGATGGACATGCTGCTTTCGCGCTGCCTCGAACTGGGCGCACGCATGGCCGAGCCGGGCGAATTTACCAAACGCGCCTTCCTCAACAACAAACTCGACCTTGCCCAAGCCGAAAGCGTCGCCGACCTTATCGACGCCTCCAGTAAGTCCGCCGCACGCATGGCGTTGCGTTCGCTCAAAGGCGCGTTTTCCCAACACATACACGAGCTGGTGGACGACCTTATTACCTTGCGGATGTTGGTCGAAGCTACGCTGGACTTCCCCGAAGAAGACATTGATTTTCTCGAAGCCGCCGACGCGCGCGGCAAGCTCCAAGCCCTGCAAGGCCGTCTGAAAACCGTGCTCGCCAGCGCGGAACAAGGCGCGATTTTGCGCGAAGGCATGAACGTCGTCCTCGTCGGCGCGCCCAACGTCGGCAAATCCAGCCTGCTCAACGCCCTGGCTGGCGACGACATCGCCATCGTAACCGACATCGCCGGCACCACCCGCGATACCGTGCGCGAACAAATTACCCTCGACGGCGTACCCGTCCACATCATCGACACCGCCGGCCTGCGCGAAACCGACGACGTGGTCGAACAAATCGGCATCGAACGCAGCCGCAAAGCCGTCTCCGAGGCCGATGTCGCCCTGATTCTGATTGACCCGCGCGAAGGCGTGAACGCCAAAACCCAAGCCATTTTGAACAGCCTGCCCGAAGGTTTGAAAAAAATCGAAATCCACAACAAAGCCGACCTGACCGGCGAACCCGTTGCCGTCCGTTCAGACGGCCTCGCGCAAACCAGTGCGGACACCGTCATCAGCCTGTCCGCCAAAACCGGCGCGGGTCTCGACTTGCTCAAACACGCGCTGTTGCAGGAAGTCGGCTGGCAGGGCGAAAGCGAAAGCCTGTTCCTCGCCCGCAGCCGTCACCTCAATGCCTTGCACGAAGCCGAAGCCGAGCTGGAAAATGCCGCCCTCTGCAACAACAACCAAATCGAGCTTTTCGCCGAACACCTGCGCCTCGCCCAAAACGCCTGCAGCGAAATCACCGGCGAATTTACCGCCGACGATTTGCTGGGCGTGATTTTCTCGCGCTTCTGCATCGGCAAATAAAACGGTTTACCATCAAATACAAAGGCCGTCTGAATGTTCAGACGGCCTTTTTTATCACCAAAACAAGCTTAATTTCACTTGCGTTTATTTATTGGCAGCTTCTGCCATATTTTTTGCGATATTGGTCGCACCAACTGTCAAACCGGACATGCCGATCAGAGAAGCCGCGGCCAATTTGATTAATGTTTTCATTCTGACTCTTTTCTGTGTATTAATTTGAGGAAGCGTTGTGTGTTTTTATTTGTCGGCATCAGCCATATTGTGGGCAATATTGGTTGCACCGGCGGTCAGGCCGGACATGCCGATTAAAGAGGCTGCAGCCAGTTTGATTAAAGTTTTCATTGTTTGTCTCACTTTCTTGTCTGTCGGCCGAAAAACGGCCTAAGTTGCGTTTTCTAAGGTATTGTAATTGATTCGTTTATAATTGAATTATTTGTGTATGGCCGTTTCAATATTACGGGAGATGCCGATGGCAGAAGCCGATATTCCGGACATACCGATTAAAGAAGCGGCAGCAAGCGTTATTAAATTTCCCATTTTAAGTAGTCCTTTTTCATAGAAACAAAATGTTATTTAACAACATACACATTTTTTCATCGGCATCTGCGCTACCGACAGGGCGAATCATACCGTTTTAAATGTAAACTAATACAGTTTAATCGTAAATATATAGCGCAAAAATCAAACATACTAATATTTTTTGTTAATTTTCATTATTTTTTGAAAATGACACCGATGTCTTACCAGATGACACCGATGTCTTGATTACATACGCACTACAAACGTGTTTCATTCCTCCCATAAAATCCCACTTTTTTTGTTGCAAAATTGCACTCTAAATAAAATAAATTTTAAAATTCAATATCTTATAAATTTATATTTTTTACAACAAAAATATTTAATTAGTCAAAACCAATACCTTTGATAGCTTCTTTTAAAGAAAACACACGTTTCTAGCGTATATCCGACCATAAAATGCGCTGCAAATATATGATATAGTGAAACATTCCGCATATTGACTATTTCCAGCATGAACACCACCCTAATCCTGACCGGCGCGGCCGCATTTTTTATCGGCGCGCTGTTTGCTTGGCTGATAACACGCTACCAAGCCCAAAGCCGACACTTTATTGTTTTGCAAGAGTTGGCCGAAAGCCGCCGCCTGCATGAGTTTGCCGAACAGGTACAGGCTCAAACTGCGGCGGACTTGGCGCAAAGCCGCCATACCGTGCAGGAATTGCAAGACGAATTGCAGGAGACGGGCAACCGCTTTGCCGCGGCCGAAAAACAGATTGCCTATCTGCAAGATTGCGAGGCCGAAGCCGAAGCTTTAAAACACGAATGTGCAAAATGGCAGCAAAGCACGCAAAACCTGCAAATCAACAACGAACGCCTAAACACGCAGCTGGTTCAAGAGCAGGCCTTGAGTGCGGATAAAAATACGCTTTTGCAACAACAGGAAGCGGAAAAAGGCCGTCTGAAACAAGACTACGACACGCTGTTAGAGCAAAACCATGCGCTGCAAGTCCAAAATGAACGCCTCTCCACACAACTGACCCAAGAAAAAGCCAATATCGACGACAAAAACAACCTTTTACAGCAACAGGAAGCTGAAAAAGGCCGTCTGAAACAAGAATACGCCGCCCTTTTGGAGCAAAACCACGCGCTTCAAGTCCAAAACGAGCGCCTCAACACCCAATCGGAAAAAGACCGTCAGGCTGCCGAAGAAAAGCTGGCACTGCTGGCTGATGCGCGTAAAAACCTGAGCGACCAGTTCCAAAACCTCGCCAACACTATTTTAGAAGAGAAAAGCCGCCGCTTTACCGAACAAAACCACGACCATCTCCAACAACTGCTCAATCCGCTCAACGAACGCATACACGGCTTCAGCGAGCTGGTTCAGCAGACTTATGAAAAAGAAGCCAAAGAGCGCCTAACCATCGAAAATGAGCTCAAACGCCTGCAAACCCTCAACACCCAGCTCCACCACGATGCCAAAGCGCTGACCACTGCGCTGACCGGCACGCAAAACAAAACCCAAGGCAACTGGGGCGAAATGATTTTGGAAAGCGTATTGGAAAACTCCGGCCTGCAAAAAGGCCGTGAATACATCGTCCAAGCTTCCAGCGTCCGCCACGAAGCAGACGGCACCCAGCGCCGCCTCCAGCCCGACGTCCTCATCAATCTGCCCGACAACAAACAAATCGTCATCGACTCCAAAGTATCGCTGACCGCCTATGTCCGCTATACGCAAAGCACCGGCGCAGAAGCAGAACGCGAGCTTGCCAACCACGTCGCTAGCATCCGCGCCCACATCAAAAGCTTGGCAGCAAAAGATTACACCGACCTTGAAGGCGTCAAAACACTGGACTTCGTCTTTATGTTCGTCCCTGTCGAACCGGCCTACCTCCTCGCCCTGCAACACGATCCGAACCTCTTCCAAGAATGTTTCGACAAACGCATCATGCTGACCGGCCCCAGCACCCTGCTCGCCACCCTGCGCACCGTTGCCAACATCTGGCGCAACGAGCAGCAAAACCAAAACGCGCTGGCCATTGCCGAAGCAGGCAGCAAACTCTATGACAAATTTGTCGGCTTTGTCGAAAGCATGGACGGCATCAATAAAGCGCTTGGTCAGGCACAATCCCAGTTTCAGACGGCCTACAGCCGTTTGGTTTCCGGCAGGGGCAACCTCATCAGCAGCACTGAAAAACTGCGCAAATTGGGCATCAAAGCCGGCAAACAACTGCAACGGGATTTAGTAGAAAAGGCCGTGTCGGAAACCGAAGATCACGCCGCTTTACCCACGACGCAAAATCAAGAAAATAACTGACCAACTCCAAGACATTGTAAAAAAGGGAATTTAACCAATGAGCAACATCACCATCGTCCTTGCCGCCGATACCGGCTACGCCGAGCAGGTTCATACCCTGATGAAGTCCGTCTGTACGCACAATACAGGTGTCAATTTCTACCTTATGCACAACACTTTCAGGAAAGAATGGATCAACTATACCAACCAAAAACTCGCCGCCAGCGGCAGCCGTCTGAATGATGTCAAAATCGAAATGGACTTCAGCCAATATCGCCGCCTGTCCCATATTTCGGATGCCGCATTTTTCCGCCTGATGATGCAGCACCTGCCCGTCGACCGCACCCTTTATCTCGACAGCGATATGGTGGTTACCCAATCCCTGCACGATTTGTTCAACCTCGATATGCGCGGCTATCCCGTCGCCGCCGTACAAGATTCCTTTCTTGCCCGTACCGAATGGAGTCACCCGACCGGCCTGCACACCACGCCCTATTTCAATTCCGGTATGTTGTTGGTCGACCTGGCGCAATGGCGGGAACACAATATCGCAGCGCAACTGCTGCAAACCGCCGCCACCATTGATAAAACCGTCCCCTACGGCGACCAATGCTTTCTAAACACCGTATTTCAAGAAAACTGGCTGCAACTAGAAGAATCTTGGAACTTCCAAACCGGCGCAGTCGAATACTTCCAAAAACGAAACCTCAGCGAAGTATTCCCCAAACCCGACACCGTTCCGCCCGTTATCCACTACACCACACGCGCCAAACCGTGGTTGTGCGATTACGGCAAGATTCCTTTTGAAGAAATCTATTGGCAATACTATTGCGCCGACTGGCCGGAAGCGTAATTTCAGGCAGGGAATACCGTTCCCTTGCCTCAATTGACCTTAAAACAACCCATCGTCAAAAACAAAAGGCCATCTGAAATCGTTTCAGACGGCCTTTAAGCCATAAAAAAACAGGCAGAACATTCTGCCTGTTTTGTGTTCACACCCGACCGTAAAGCAGGCTTTGCCCTACCCTCAGTCGGCATCATCGTTATCCGATTAGATACCGCGCAACAATTCGTTCACGCTGGTTTTCGCACGGGTTTGCGCATCCACGCGTTTGACGATAACCGCGCAGTAGAGGCTGTGGCTGCCGTCTTTGGAAGGCATGCTGCCGGATACGACAACCGAACCTGCCGGTACGCGGCCTTGATAGATTTCGCCGGTAGTACGGTCAAAGATTTTGGTGGATTGACCGATGAACACGCCCATAGAAATCACGCTGCCTTCTTCGACAATCACGCCTTCAACGATTTCAGAACGCGCGCCGATGAAGCAGTTGTCTTCAATAATGGTCGGACTGGCTTGCAGAGGCTCGAGTACGCCGCCGATGCCGACACCGCCGCTCAAGTGCACGTTTTTACCGATTTGCGCGCAAGAGCCGACAGTCGCCCAAGTATCGACCATCGCACCTTCGTCAACGTATGCGCCGATGTTGACATAAGAAGGCATCAACACGACATTTTTCGCCACAAAGCTGCCGCGGCGGGCAACGGCACCCGGAACTGCGCGGAAGCCTGCGCTGCGGAATTCGTCTTCCGACCAATCGGCAAATTTAGTCGGCACTTTGTCGAAATATTTGTTCACACCGTCGTTGAGGATTTCATTGTCCTGAATGCGGAAAGACAGCAATACGGCTTTTTTCGCCCATTCGTTGACTTTCCATTCGCCCACGCCCAAACGCTCGGCAACGCGCAGTTTGCCGGAGTCGAGTTGATGAATGGTTTCCAAAACCGCTTCACGCACTTCTGGGGTAACGGTATTCGGATTGATTTCGGCACGGTTTTCAAAAGCCGTTTCAATGATGTTTTGCAAAGACATGTTGATTCCTTCAAGAGATCAGGGCCGTCTGAAATCTATTCAGACCACCCTATTACAAATATTTAACTCGTTATTTTGCCATGTAAAAGCGATTTCGTCAGCTATTAACATGATTAGCGCCAAACGTTACACGGCCGGATTTCGGTTAAACCAAGATTTTCAGACGGCCTATTCAAGTGAATTGAATCGCATTAATTTTCTAACTAATTTTCCAGCTACGATATACAGATTATCGCTTCTGCCGACACGCCGTGCCGATAAATCAATCTTCGCCGCCAATCTTTTACAGAAGATTTTCAGCCACCACGCCGCATTCGATATTCCGCCTTAACGGTTTCGCGTTCCAACCCTTCAAGGCCGTCTGAAAGTCGGCAAAATCCATCAACTGTGAACCGAAACGGCGCATATGTTCGGTATCCTGCTGACAGTCTATCAGCGCAACGCCCAAATCCGCCAAAAACGGTACGGCGCGGGCAAACGCAATCTTGGACGCATCGGGACGCAAGGCAAACATCGACTCACCATAAAACACGCAGCCAATTTGCACGCCGTAAAACCCGCCTACCAACTGCATTTCACCTTGCTCATCCGGCAGCCAGCATTCAAACGAATGCGCATGCCCCTGATGGTGTAGCTTCAAATAGGCCGTCTGAAACGCAGGTTCTATCCACGTTCCGTCCTGTTCCGGACGCGGCACATTGGCGCAATGGGCAATCACTTTTTCAAAACAGCGGTTGACCGTTACCCGATACGGCTTGTGACGCAAAGTTTTGGCGAGCGAACGGCCTATATGCAGGCTTTCCGGCACAATCACGGCTCGCGGCGCAACCGCATACCAGAAAAACCAACCGTCGCGGCTAAACCACGGAAAAATCCCCTGCCTATACGCCGACAACAGCCGCCCCGTATCCAAATCGCCGCTGACACCGACCAAGCCGTCGCATTCTGTCAAAGCATAAGACGGGTCGGGGAAACGATAATCCCGTGGCGCAAGAAAAGGAATCTTCATCGCAAAGCCCATAAAGTTTCAGACGGCCTCAAGCTGAAAATGCCCAAGGCCGTCTGAAAAATCAACATACAAACTGCTTAACGTTTGGTTTTGGTTTGGCAATCGCCGCATACGCCGTACATATACAGCGCGTGGTCGACAATGCGGTAGCCGTTTTCTTCGGCGATTTTGTCTTGCAGCGCTTCGATTTCCGGATTGTGGAATTCAGTTACTTCGCCGCATTTCACGCAGACGATGTGGTCGTGGTGGTCGCCTTTGTCCAATTCGTAAACCGCTTTGCCGGTTTCAAAATGGTGGCGTTGCAAAATGCCGGCCTGTTCAAACTGGGTCAGCACACGGTAAATCGTCGCCACGCCGATTTCCACGCCCTCTTCCAACAGGATACGGTACACATCTTCCGCACTCAAATGCTCCTCGGCATGAGTTTCAAACAAGTCCAAAATTTTCAAACGCGGACCCGTAACTTTCAAACCACTGTCTTTCAATTGCGCAATGTTGCTGAATTTTTCCATAATATTCAATATCCCTGTAAGGTAATAACCGTTATAATACGCACTTTCCGCCCGTTTGCCCACTATTGGGCCGTTAAAGGGCGGCAATCTGCCGCCGGTCTTGCAATTGAAAATCGGCGAAAAGAAAAATTAAGAAGATGATTATCGTTTGCTTTTTAAAAATATTCAAGCGATGATAAACATCTTTCCCGAAATGACACAGAAAGGTAAGCCCGTGAATAAAGCCTTATGCCTTGCCATCGCCGCTATTTTAGGTCTGGCCTCATGCAGTGCCGAGCGCGTATCCAACTTTCCATCCTACAAACTCAAAATCATTCAAGGTAACGAGCTCAACCCCCGCGCCGTGGTTTCCCTGCGCCAAGGTATGACCCGCGACCAAGTCCAACTGCTGCTCGGTACGCCGCTCCTACGCGACGCCTTCCATGCCGACCGCTGGGATTACACTTTCAACACCAGCCGCAACGGCATCATCAAAGAACAAAGCAACCTGACCCTGTACTTTGAAAACGACGTCCTCGCACGCGCCGAAGGCGATGCCATTCAGAAATCCATCGAAGCAGTTCAAGCCGGACAAAACGTCGTTCCGACCACCGAAACCAAGCCGCAATAAGGAAGCCCCATGAGCGCATTGAAAATCGCCATCGCCGGCGTAAACGGCCGCATGGGCCGCGTTTTGGTTGAAGCAGTCAACAACCATCCCGACACCGTCCTCTCCGGCGCACTCGAGCATTCCGGTTCGGAAGTATTGGGTTTGGATGCAGGCTTCGCCTCCGGCCTCAAAACCGGCGTCGCCATTTCAGACGACGTGGATGCCGTACTGGCTCAAAGCGATGTCCTCATCGACTTTACCCGCCCCGAGCCAACCCTGAAACACCTGCAAAAATGCGTGGAAAAAGGCGTCAACATCATCATCGGCACCACCGGTTTTGACGACGCAGGCAAAGCCGCCATCCAAGCCGCAGGTGAAAAAATAGGCGTTGTCTTCGCCGCCAACTTCAGCGTCGGCGTCAACCTGACCTTCCACATCCTCGACACTGTTGCCCGCGTGTTAAACGAAGGCTACGACATCGAAATCATCGAAGGCCACCACCGCCACAAAGTCGATGCCCCAAGCGGCACCGCGTTGCGCATGGGTGAAGTCATTGCCGACGCACTCGGCCGCGACCTCAAAGAATGCGCCGTTTACGGCCGCGAAGGCCACACCGGCCCGCGCGATCCGTCCACCATCGGTTTTGCCACCGTCCGCGCAGGCGACATCGTCGGCGACCACACCGCCCTCTTCGCCACCGACGGCGAGCGCGTGGAAATCACCCACAAAGCCAGCAGCCGCATGACCTTTGCCGCCGGTGCCGTACGCGCCGCAGTTTGGGCAAACGGCAAAAAAGGCCTGTACGATATGCAAGACGTACTGGGTTTGAAAAACAGATAAACCCGCATCATCAGGTTTCATCCCTGACAAGGCCGTCTGAAAGCACAACGTCGATTTTCAGACGGCCTTCTTAAAAAGAAAGCCCCATCATGTCCTATCAACAAATCACCATCAACGTCAACGATGCCGTCGCCGAACGCCTTTCCGACGCGCTGATGGAGCACGGCGCATTGTCCGCTGCCATTGAAGATGCCTACGCCGGTACAGAAAACGAGCAGGCCATTTTCGGCGAGCCGGGCATGCCGACCGAACAAATCTGGCAACAAAGCAAAGTCATCGCCCTTTTCGGCGAAAGCGACGACGCTGCTTCCATTATCGAAGCCGCCGCGCAGGAATGCGGTTTGAACGATTTGAAATACACCGGCGAAATCCTTGAAGATCAAGACTGGGTACGCCTGACCCAAGCGCAATTCGACCCGATTCAAATTTCCGACCGCCTGTGGATTACCCCGTCTTGGCACGAAGCGCCCAACGGCAACGCCGTCAACCTGCAACTCGACCCGGGTCTTGCCTTCGGCACAGGCAGCCATCCGACCACCCGCCTCTGCCTCAAATGGCTGGACACGCAGCTCAAAGGCGGCGAAAGCGTATTGGACTACGGCTGCGGCTCCGGCATTTTGGCCATTGCCGCCCTCAAGCTCGGTGCAGGCTCCGCCATCGGCGTAGACATTGACGAACAAGCCATCCGCGCCAGCAAAGACAATGCCGCGCAAAACAACGTCGACGCGCAGTTCTACCTGCCGGACGGCCTGCCGCAAGGCCAATTTGATGTCGTTGTCGCCAACATTCTGGCCAATCCCCTGCGTATGCTCGGCGAAATGCTTGCCGAGCGTACCAAACAAGGCGGCCGCATTGTTTTATCCGGCCTTTTGGACGAACAAGTCGAAGAACTCAGCGGCATTTACAGCCAATGGTTCGACATCGAGCCTGCCGAAATCGAAGAAGGCTGGGCGCGATTGAGCGGCGTCAAACGCTAAAGCTGTTTTCCGATACAAAGGCCGTCTGAAATTTAAGCTTTCAGACGGCCTTTTTGCACTTAAAACGCTGAATATTCCAGCAAAATCAGGTATAATTGCCTATTATTTTGACCTTTCGGAACACATCCGCCGCGCCCGTTTGACATTTCATTGCGCGCACGGAAAATTTCCTTGAAATTCAGCAAGAAAAGACCATGACTGACCAAAAACACGAAGAATACGGCGCCGACAGCATACAAGTGCTGGAAGGCTTGGAAGCGGTACGCAAACGCCCCGGTATGTATATCGGCGACACGCAGGACGGCAGCGGCCTGCACCACATGGTGTTCGAGGTGCTCGACAACGCCATTGACGAAGCGCTCGCCGGACATTGCGACAAAATCACCGTAACCATCCATGCCGACAATTCCGTCAGCGTGGCCGACAACGGCCGCGGCATGCCGACCGGCATCCACCCGAAAGAAGGCCGCTCCGCCGCCGAAGTCATCATGACCGTCTTGCACGCAGGTGGCAAATTCGACAACAACAGCTACAAAATCTCCGGCGGTCTGCACGGAGTGGGCGTGTCCGTCGTCAACGCACTGTCCGACTGGGTAACACTGACCATCTACCGCGACGGCAAAGAACACTTCGTCCGCTTCGTACGCGGCGAAACCGAAGAGCCGTTGAAGGTTGTCGGCGATTCCGACAAAAAAGGCACGACCGTGCGCTTCCTCGCCAGCGCGGAAACCTTCGGCAACGTCGAATACAGCTTCGACATCCTCGCCAAACGCATCCGCGAACTTTCCTTCCTGAACAACGGCGTAGACATTGAGCTGACCGACGAACGCGACGGCAAACACGAAAGCTTTGCCCTCTCCGGCGGCGTGGCCGGCTTTGTGCAATACATGAACCGCAAAAAAACACCGTTGCACGAAAAAATCTTCTACGCGTTCGGCGAAAAAGACGGCATGAGCGTCGAATGCGCGATGCAATGGAATGACAGCTACCAAGAAAGCGTGCAATGTTTCACCAACAACATTCCGCAACGCGACGGCGGTACGCACTTGACCGCGCTGCGCCAAGTGATGACGCGCACCATCAACAACTATATCGAAGCCAACGAAGTAGCCAAAAAAGCCAAAGTGGAAACCGCCGGCGACGATATGCGTGAAGGTCTGACCTGCGTTTTGTCCGTCAAACTGCCCGACCCGAAATTCTCATCGCAAACCAAAGACAAACTGGTTTCCAGCGAAATAGGCCCTGTCGTCAACGAAGTCATCAACCAAGCACTGACCGACTTCCTTGAAGAAAACCCGACCGAAGCCAAAATCATCACCAGCAAAATCGTCGATGCCGCGCGCGCACGCGAAGCCGCCCGAAAAGCCCGCGAAATTACCCGCCGCAAAGGCGTGATGGACGGTTTGGGCCTGCCGGGCAAACTGGCCGACTGCCAAGAAAAAGACCCTGCCCTGTCCGAACTCTACCTCGTCGAGGGCGACTCCGCAGGCGGTTCCGCCATGCAGGGCCGCGACCGCAAATTCCAAGCGATTTTGCCGCTCAAAGGTAAAATTTTGAACGTTGAAAAAGCACGTTTTGAAAAAATGCTGGCCAGCCAAGAAGTCGCCACGCTGATTACCGCTCTAGGCGCAGGCATCGGCAAAGAAGAATTCAATGCCGAAAAACTGCGCTACCACCGCATCATCATCATGACCGATGCCGACGTGGACGGCGCGCACATCCGCACCCTGCTCCTGACCTTCTTCTACCGCCAAATGCCCGAGCTGGTCGAACGCGGCTACATCTACATTGCCCAGCCGCCTTTGTACAAAGCCAAATATGGCAAACAAGAGCGCTATCTCAAAGACGAATTGGAAAAAGACCAATGGCTGCTCGGTTTGGCCTTGGAAAAAGCCAAAATCGTTTCAGACGGCCGCACCATCGAAGGCGAAGAGCTTGCCAATACCGCCAAACAATTCCTGTTGGCGAAAACCGTCATCGAGCAAGAAAGCCGCATCATTGACGAACTCGTCCTGCACGCCATGCTGCACGCTTCGCCGGTCGACCTCAGTACAGCAGAAAGCGCAGACCGCGCCGTTGCCGAATTGAGCGGCCTCTTGGACGAAAAAGAAGTCGCACTCGAACGTATCGAAGGTCACGAAGGTCACCAGTTCATCAAAATCACACGCAAGTTGCACGGCAATGTGATGGTGAGCTACCTCGAGCCTAAGTTCCTCAACAGCAAAGCCTACCAAACCCTTACCCAAACCGCCGCCGCACTCAAAGGCATGGTCGGCAAAGGAGCGAAGCTTTACAAAGGCGACAACGAATACGATATCGACAGCTTTGAAGGCGCTTTGGACATCTTGATGAGCGTTGCCCAAAAAGGCATGTCCATCCAACGATACAAAGGCTTGGGCGAGATGAACCCGGAACAACTTTGGGAAACCACAATGGATCCTACCGTCCGCCGCCTCCTGAAAGTCCGCATCGAAGACGCCATCGCCGCCGACGAAGTGTTCGTTACCCTGATGGGCGACGAAGTTGAACCGCGCCGCGCCTTCATCGAAAACAACGCCCTGCTGGCGCAAAACATCGACGCCTAAGCATGGAAAGATAAAAGGCCGTCTGAAAAACCACTTTCAGACGGCCTTTTTGTTTTTGTACTTTGTTTCTTACAACTCAAATCCCAACAACTTCACGTGTTTTAATAGAGCGTTCCAACTGATTCGGAGTCGGGACAACCCAAATAACCAGTTTGAAACGCTCCAATCCGCTTAAAATTTATTCCACTTTCCCTAAAATCATCGCATCGCCATAGCTGAAAAAGCGGTATTCCTGTTCCACCGCATGACGGTAAACGCTGCGGATATGTTCCATGCCCGAAAACGCGCTGACGAGCATCAGCAAGGTTGATTTGGGCAGGTGGAAGTTGGTAATCAAGCGGTCGGCAACATTGAAGCGGTAGCCCGGCGTAATGAAAATATCGGTATCGCCGCGACCAGCTTTCAGACGGCCTGTTTCGCGTGCAGCGGATTCCAAGGCGCGCATGGAGGTTGTGCCCACTGCCCACACTTTATTGCCGCGCGCTTTGGCGGCCTCAACGGCGGCAACGGTCTCGGCCGGTACGTCAAACCACTCGCTGTGCATTTTGTGTTCTTCAATTTTATCGACGCGCACAGGTTGGAATGTACCAGCACCGACGTGCAGGGTCACTTCCGCAGTTTCTACGCCTTTGGCTTTCAGACGGCCCAACAATTCATCGGTAAAGTGCAAACCTGCCGTCGGCGCGGCCACTGCGCCTTGATACTTGGCGTACACGGTCTGATAGCGGCTGTCGTCTTCGTCATCGGCTGCGCGTTCGATATAAGGCGGCAAGGGCAGATGGCCGTTTTGCTCTAAAAGTTCGTAAACGGTTTGCTCGCCTTCAAATTTCAGGCAAAACAATTCTTCCGCACGCTCCATCATGACGGCACGGATATCGCCTTCAAAAATCAATTCTGTACCCGGTTTCGGCGATTTGGACGAGCGGATGTGCGCCAATGCGGTATGCGCGTCCAATACCCGCTCAATCAGGGCTTCGATTTTGCCGCCGCTGGCTTTTTGGCCGAACAGGCGTGCCTTCATCACTTTGGTATTGTTAAACACCAGCACATCGCCCGGAGCGACATAATCGGGTAAATCGCCGAAATGTTTGTCTTCAATCGGCAATGTCGGCAAGGCAACCAGAAGCCTGCTGCTGCCGCGCACTTCCGGCGGATTCTGGGCAATCAGTTTTTCGGGCAATTCAAAATCAAAATCGGAAATATCCATTGTCGCGCATACTTTAAAAAAACAGGCGCCATTATACGCGCAAAGTTGGTTTTCAGACGGCATGTTTTGTCGAAAAACCAATAAATTAGAATAAACGCTCTTGGGGAAATCACTTTTTAACGAAAATCAGCGTTCCTTTCTTTTTTCGCCGAAAAACGCCTTTTTTCTATCTTTTACTGGACATTTACCGACAAGTTCGGGAAAATAACCGGATTCATTTTTCAGGCTCCACCCTGTTCCGACATTATTTAAACGCCGGATGGCAAACCTGCCTTCCGACGTATCAGGAAATCATCTAAAACCACTGCGGCGCATACCTAATATGCACTTTATATGCCGCGCAAAAAAGGAAAAGCAATGGATTTGCGTAAATTAAAAAAACTGATTGATTTGGTCGAAGAATCAGGCATTGCAGAAATTGAAGTTACCGAAGGCGAAGAAAAAGTCCGCATTACGCGTACTACTGCCGCCGCAGCGCCTATTTATGCTGCTCCGGCACCTGCCGCAGCCGCTCCGGTTGCCGCCCCTGTTGCTGCTGCTCCGGCCGCAGCCGCTCCGGCTGCCGCCCCTGCCGCTCGCGATTTGTCCAACGCGCAAAAATCGCCTATGGTCGGTACGTTCTACCGCGCCCCTGGCCCGAACGCCGCCGCTTTTGTCGAAGTCGGCCAACAAGTCAAAGCCGGCGATACTTTGTGCATCATCGAAGCCATGAAGCTGATGAACGAAATCGAAGCCGAGAAATCCGGTGTCGTTAAAGAAATTCTGGTTGAAAACGGTACTCCGGTCGAATACGGCGAGCCGCTCTTCATCATTGAATAATCCGTTTTTTTCAGACGGCCTTTATCTTTAAGGCCGTCTGAAATTCCTTTTTCTGTTCATTAAGGACAAACCATGCGTCTGATTTTGGCTATTTTCTTGCCATGGCTTCAGTTTTTCACCATCGGCCGTCCGTTTGCAGGCATCATCTGTCTGATTCTGCAATGTACGCTGGTTGGCTGGATACCGGCAGCCATGTGGTCGGTTTACGCCTTGAGCCAATACAAAACCGACCAAAAAATCCGCAACGCATTAGGCGGCCGCTGAGGCCGTCTGAACCATCCGGAAAGATTATCATGCTGAAAAAAGTATTGATCGCCAACCGGGGCGAAATCGCCCTGCGCGTCCTGCGTGCCTGCCGTGAAATGGGCATCGCCACCGTCGCCGTCCATTCCGAAGCCGACAAAGACAGCCTGCACGTCAAACTCGCCGACGAATCCGTGTGCATCGGCCCTGCCGCATCCGCACAAAGCTACCTCAACATTCCCGCCCTCATCGCAGCTGCCGAAGTAACCGAAGCCGACGGCATCCACCCCGGCTACGGCTTTCTCGCCGAAAACGCCAATTTTGCCGAACAAGTCGAACAATCTGGCTTTGTCTTCATCGGCCCTAAAGCCGACACCATCCGTCTGATGGGCGACAAAGTATCTGCCAAACACGCCATGATCGAAGCCGGCGTACCTTGCGTTCCCGGTTCTGATGGCGCATTGCCAGACGACGGCGAAGAAATCCTCAAAATCGCCGATAAAGTCGGTTATCCCGTCATTATTAAAGCCTCCGGCGGCGGCGGCGGCCGCGGTATGCGCGTCGTCGAGAAAAAAGAAGACCTTCTCCAGTCTGTCGAAATGACCAAAGCCGAAGCAGGCGCGGCATTCGGCAACCCGATGGTTTACATGGAGCGCTATCTACAACGTCCGCGCCACGTCGAAATCCAAGTGATTGCCGACGAACACGGCAACGCCATCTACCTCGCCGAGCGCGACTGCTCCATGCAGCGCCGCCACCAAAAAGTCATCGAGGAAGCACCGGCTCCGTTCATCACTGAAGAAGAACGCGCCAAAATCGGCAAAGCCTGTGCCGACGCTTGCAAACGCATCGGCTATCGTGGCGCAGGTACGTTTGAATTCCTGTACGAAGACGGCGAATTCTTCTTTATCGAGATGAACACACGCGTTCAGGTTGAGCATCCGGTTACCGAACTCATCACCGGCGTGGACATCGTCCAAGAGCAATTGCGCATCGCATCCGGCCTGCCTTTGCAATACAAACAGGAAGACATTCAAGTCGAAGGCCACGCGTTTGAGTGCCGTATCAATGCCGAAGACCCGTACAACTTCATTCCAAGCCCGGGCCTGATTGAAAGCTGCCACTTGCCCGGCGGCTTCGGCGTCCGTGTCGACAGCCATATTTACCAAGGCTACCGCATCCCTCCTTACTACGACAGTCTGATCGGCAAAGTCTGTGTCGTCGGTAAAGACCGCGACCAAGCCATGGCCAAAATGCGTGTTGCCCTCGATGAGCTGGCGATTACCGGCATCAAAACCAATACGCCGCTGCACCGTGACTTGTTCAGCGATCCGGGTTTCCAAAAAGGTGGTGTCAGCATCCACTACTTGGAACACTGGCTGGAAGAACGCAAAGCCAAACAGGATAAATAATCCCTTGTTTTAACTAAAAATCAGGCCGTCTGAAACGCAAAATAAAGTTTCAGACGGCCTTTTTTACAGCTTTGTCATTAATAGAAACTAATTAAATTTAATTCCTGATTATCAATATTAATTGTAAATCGATTTCATAGTTCCAATAGTTAAAACCTTTCTGTATAGTTTAACTCATAGTTAAATACAAACAAAATTTAAATATCGATATTAAATTTTTATCGTACGCCTGGATATAAGTATCCCGTCCGGCAAACCGTCTCATCAACCTATGAAAACTTCATAAAGGAAATGACTATGTCTATTTCTAAATGCCCTGTTACCCACCTGACCATGAACAACGGCGCGCCCGTTGCCGACAATCAAAACAGCCTGACCGCAGGCCCACGCGGCCCTCTGCTGGCGCAGGATTTGTGGCTGAATGAAAAACTCGCCGACTTCGTGCGCGAAGTCATCCCCGAACGCCGTATGCACGCCAAAGGTTCAGGCGCGTTCGGTACGTTTACCGTAACACACGACATCACAAAATACACCCGCGCCAAAATCTTCAGCGAAGTCGGTAAGAAAACCGAGATGTTCGCCCGTTTCACCACCGTGGCAGACGAGCGCGGCGCAGCAGATGCGGAACGCGACATCCGTGGCTTTGCATTGAAGTTCTATACCGAAGAAGGCAACTGGGATATGGTCGGCAACAACACGCCCGTGTTCTTCCTGCGCGACCCGCGTAAATTCCCCGACCTGAACAAAGCCGTCAAACGCGACCCGCGCACCAATATGCGCTCCGCTACGAACAACTGGGACTTCTGGACGCTGCTGCCCGAAGCCCTGCACCAAGTCACCATCGTCATGAGCGACCGCGGCATCCCCGCCAGCTACCGCCATATGCACGGCTTCGGTTCGCATACATATAGCTTCTGGAACGAAGCGGGCGAGCGTTTTTGGGTGAAATTCCATTTCCGCAGCCAGCAAGGCATTAAAAACCTGACCAACGAAGAAGCAGCAAAAATCATCGCCAACGACCGAGAAAGCCACCAGCGCGACCTGTACGAAGCCATCGAACGCGGCGAGTTTCCAAAATGGACGATGTACATCCAAGTCATGCCTGAAGCCGATGCGGAAAAAGTGGCGTATTATCCCTTCGACCTGACCAAAGTTTGGCCGAAAAAAGACTATCCGCTGATTGAAGTGGGCGAATTTGAGTTGAACCGCAATCCCGAAAACTTCTTCGCCGATGTGGAACAATCCGCCTTCGCACCGAGCAACCTCGTTCCCGGTATCGGCGCCAGCCCCGACAAAATGCTGCAAGCCCGTTTATTCAATTACGCCGATGCGCAGCGCTACCGCTTGGGCGTAAACTTCCGCCAAATCCCTGTCAACCGCCCACGTTGCCCTGTTCACAGCAACCAGCGTGACGGACAAGGCCGTGCCGACGGCAACTACGGCAGCCTGCCGCACTACGAACCCAACAGCTTCGGCCAATGGCAACAACAGCCCGACTTTGCCGAACCGCCTTTGAAAATCAACGGCGACGCGGCGCACTGGGACTACCGCCAAGACGATGATGACTATTTCAGCCAACCGCGCGCCTTGTTCAATCTGATGAGTGACGCACAGAAACAGGCTTTGTTCGACAACACCGCCGCAGCCATGGACGATGCGCCTGACTTCATCAAATACCGCCATATCCGCAACTGCTACCGTTGCGACCCGGCATACGGTGAAGGCGTAGCCAAAGCCCTTGGACTGACTGTCGAAGATGCCCAAGCGGCACGAGCCAACGACCCGGCTTTAGGTCAACCTGGTTTACTGTAAGGAGGCATTATGTGGATAGAAATTGAAGAAATCTTGTCTCAAGCTGTCCGATACAGCCGTTCGGGCAAAAAGTAACGGTTTAGATCATTAATCAGGCCGTCTGAAACACAAAATAAAGTTTCAGACAGCCTTTTTTATAATGAAGTTTATTTGATTGCTTCTGATTCAATGGAACTGGCCGCCCTTATTTCTCTGTAAATCATGGCATGCCCCTCACCATCTCACGTTTCTACTGGCAAATAAAAAACCGCACGGCTGATTGCCGTGCGGTTTTGCTTTTTGTCTGAAGGTTTCAGACGGCCTTACATCATGCCGCCCATACCACCCATGCCGCCCATATCAGGCATAGCAGGTTTTTCTTCAGGGATTTCAGCGATCATGCAGTCTGTAGTCAGCATCAGGCCGGCGATAGATGCGGCGTGTTGCAGTGCAGAACGGGTTACTTTGGCAGGGTCGAGTACGCCCATTTCGATCATGTCGCCGTATTCGCCGGAGCCTGCGTTGTAACCGTAGTTGCCTTTGCCTTCCAATACTTTGTTCACAACCACGCTAGGTTCGCCGCCTGCGTTGGCAACGATTTGGCGCAGCGGAGACTCAACGGCGCGCAATACGATTTGTACGCCTGCGTCTTGGTCAGCATTGCCGGTGTGCAGGTTTTCCAAAGCGGCACGGGCACGCAACAGGGCTACGCCGCCGCCGGCAACCACGCCTTCTTCAACGGCTGCGCGGGTAGCGTGCAGCGCGTCTTCCACGCGGTCTTTTTTCTCTTTCATTTCAACTTCGGTAGCAGCACCGACTTTGATCACTGCCACACCGCCGGCCAATTTAGCCACGCGCTCTTGCAGTTTTTCTTTGTCGTATTCGCTGGTCGCGGTTTCGATTTGTTGGCGGATTTCGGCAACACGCGCTTCGATTTGGGCTGCGTCGCCGAAGCCGTCGATGATGGTGGTGTTTTCTTTACCGATTTCGATGCGTTTGGCTTGACCCAAGTCGTCCAAAGTCGCTTTTTCCAGAGACAGGCCGACTTCTTCGGAAATCACCACGCCGCCGGTCAGGATGGCGATGTCTTGCAACATAGCTTTGCGGCGGTCGCCGAAGCCAGGGGCTTTAACGGCAACGGTTTTCAGAATGCCGCGGATGTTGTTCACCACCAAAGTCGCCAAGGCTTCGCCTTCTACGTCTTCAGCGATAATCAACAACGGACGGCTGGCTTTGGCTACTTGTTCCAAAACAGGCAACAAGTCGCGGATGTTGCTGATTTTTTTGTCGAACAACAATACAAAAGGATTGTCCAAAGCTGCGATTTGTTTTTCCGCGTCGTTGATGAAGTAAGGAGACAGGTAGCCGCGGTCGAACTGCATACCTTCAACCACGTCCAGCTCGTTTTCCAAAGATTTGCCGTCTTCAACGGTAATCACGCCTTCTTTGCCGACTTTTTCCATCGCTTCGGCGATAATCGCGCCGACTTGTTCGTCAGAGTTGGCGGAAATAGAGCCGACTTGGGCGATTTCTTTAGAAGTATCGCAAGGCTTGGCGATGTTTTTCAGCTCGTCAACCAAAGCGGCAACGGCTTTATCGATACCGCGTTTCAGGTCGGTCGGGTTCATGCCGGCGGTAACGTATTTCATGCCTTCGGCAACGATGGATTGCGCCAATACGGTTGCAGTAGTGGTACCGTCGCCGGCTACGTCGTTGGTTTTAGAAGCAACTTCTTTCACCATTTGCGCGCCCATGTTTTCGAATTTGTCTTTCAATTCGATTTCTTTTGCAACAGACACACCGTCTTTAGTGATGTGCGGGCCGCCGAAAGCGCGGTCAAGTACCACGTTGCGGCCTTTAGGGCCCAAAGTTACGCGTACGGCGTTTGCCAATACATTGACGCCGTTTACCATTTTTTGGCGAACTTCATTGCCGAATTGTACGTCTTTTGCTGCCATTTAAATTCTCCAAATCAATATTAAAAATCTGTTCGAGGCCGTCTGAAAACTTCATGTTTGATTCAGACGGCCTTTGGTTCTGAAACTTAATTCAACAATTATTCAACGATACCGAAGATGTCTTCTTCACGCATTACCAACAGCTCTTCGCCGTCGGCTTTTACAGTTTGGCCGCTGTATTTGCCGAAGATCACTTTGTCGCCGACTTTGACATCCAGCGGACGGCGCGCGCCGTCTTTACCGATTTTGCCCGCACCCACGGCGACTACTTCGCCCATGTCGGGTTTTTCAGCAGCCGCACCCGGCAAAACGATGCCGGAGGCGGTTTTTTCTTCAGCTTCTAAGCGTTTGACGACTACGCGGTCGTGTAAAGGGCGGATGGTCATGTCTTAATGCTCCGATAAATAAATAGATTGAAAACAATTGTCTGTCGGACATGACAGACACGGTTTGCTTGAAAATAGCGGCACACTTAGTAGAAAGCCTGCCGTAATGGCGGGTAGATTTGGGTTGTTTGCGACAAATTCAAGGGAAAAAGTAAAAATTTCTATGCAGTCTTTCCAAATATTTTCATACGCAAAAATGCCCGATCACATATTTTTCAGACGGCCTGATATACCAACTGCAAAGTTCGTTTAAAAACAACCCACTTCCTTAACAAATTCAATACAACTCTTTACAACTGTTTCTTTCATATGCATTATTATAAATGATGATTATTCTTAATTGCATATTTTTAAAGATAATTTCTCTTTATTTGCTTTTATTTTTTTATTACTGTCATTTTATTAAGGACATTTCTCAATGAATACGCCCCTGTTCCGACTGAGCCTGCTGTCACTGACACTGGCAGCCGGTTTTGCCCATGCAGAAAATGAAGCCAAAGACAATGTTGTGCTTGATACCGTTACCGTCAAAGGTCAGGCCACAAGCGCCACACATCGCGTAACGACAAAACGTATGGAAGAAACGACTTCCACTGATTTAAAAGACGTATTGTTCAACGAACCCTCTATCAGTTTCGGCGGCGGCAACGGTCAGTCGCAGTGGGTAACCATCCGCGGTATGGGACAAGACCAAATAGACTATAAAGTTGACGATACTTACACCGACAGCCAGATTTTCCACCACAACGGCCGCTTTATGCTTGACCCCGCATTGGTAAAAGTCGTTGCCGTGCAAAAAGGTACGGGTTCGGCCTCCGCAGGTATCGGTGCAACCAGCGGCGCGATTGTTGCCGAAACGGTTGAAGCCAAAGATTTGCTGAGAGAGGGTCAAAACGTCGGTTTCAAAGTCAATGCCGGCATCAGCAGCAATAAAGGCTATTCACGCGGCGCAAGCTTTTATGGTCAGGCAGGCAGTTTTGACGCTTTGGTTTCAGGCAATTTCGTACGCGACAAAGAATACACGGCAGGCAAAGGCTACCGTAATCTGCTCGGAAGCGATAAGGTTTTAAACAGTGGATTGGGTTCACGCGGTTTGCTGGGCAAAATCGGCTATCGTTTCAACGAGGACAACCGTATTGAATTAAGCCACCGCCAAGAGAAGCAATATGGGGAACGCGCCCTGCGCGAAGAGTTCGATTTCTCGCAAGTCTTCCAAACCGACCGCCGTACGGGTCAATACGTTTTGGATGCCAACGGCAACCGTATTCCGAATGTCGCCACCAACTCGCCGCGTTACCGCACACTGACCCAAGACACCACCAACTTGGAATTCAAAGGCGGAAACTTGGGCTTTATCGACAAAATCAAAGCCAATGTTTACCGTTTGAATACCAAACGTGATGAAGTCCCCAGTCCAGATTATGAATTGGACGGCGAAGTACGGACATACGGAGCCAACCTCAATCTCGACAGCCGTCTATTTGACCGCCATACCTTGAAATACGGAGTAAACTGGCGCACTCAAAAAAGCAGCTCAAAAGGAGAAAACAGCGAGAAGAAAAGCGATGCCGGCGTATATGTAGAAGGCATTTGGGATTTCTCACCGGTTACGCTGACCACAGGTTTGCGCTATGACCGCTGGAAAATGAAAACCAGCAGTAATACAGAAAATTCAGACGGCAACCTCAATCCAAGCATCGGGTTGGTTTATGACATTACCCCTGATTTTTCCATCAACACCAGCCTGAACTATGCAACCCGCAGCCCCCGCCTGTACGAAGCAGCTTTAGCAAACAACAGGCCGATTATTTCATCACCTGACTTGAAAGCAGAACGCTCGCGAAATGCAGAAATCGGCTTTAACTACCACTGGAATTCTGCCCTGACGCTCTCCGGCAGCTATTTCCATCAGCAAATCAAAGATGTACAGGCCATCCGTCAAGAAGGACGAAACAACGTCTGGTATAACGGCGGCAAGCTGAAAAACACAGGTTACGAACTGAACGCCGCCTACCGCTGGAAAGGTCTGACTGCACGTGCAGGCGTAGCCTACAGCAAACCGAAGCTGAACGGCGATACCGCCGACAAAGTAACGACCGCCATCCCGATGGGACGCACATGGACAACAGGTCTGTCGTACCAATTCGACAATCCGAATCTGGAAATCGGCTGGCGCGGACGTTATGTCCAAAATGCAGGCTATGCCCCAACCTCGCGCGGCTCTGATGTGGCTCTGAATGTCGTCCGCGCAGGCTACGGCGTCAACGATATCTTCGCCAACTGGAAACCGACAGGCAAAGACGACTTGAACGTCAACTTCTCCGTCAACAATGTCTTTGATAAAAACTACAAGCCGCACAGCCAACGCGCAGGTGCCAATTCTCTGCCTGAACCAGGCCGCGATGTCCGCCTAAGCGTGAACTACCGCTTCTAAGCAATCAGCTTGAAAAAGCCGTCTGAAAACAAAAGTTTTCAGACGGCATCTAGCTTTATAGCCCGATACAAGTTATCATTTCGATTTACTTTATTTCCGACCACGGAGAAACCCTATGTTACGTTTGACCGCTTTAGCCGTATGCTGCACCCTTGCTTTGGGTGCGTGTTCACCGAAAGATTCTGCGTCCAACCAAGCCCAAACTGCTTCCGCTTCTGCCGCCCAAACCGAAGGTGCAAGCCTGACCGTTAAAACGGCGCGCGGCGATGCGAAAGTGCCGCAAAATCCAGAGCGTATCGCCGTTTACGATTTGGGCATGCTCGATACTTTAAACAAATTGGGCGTGAAAACCGGTTTGTCCATCGACAAAAACCGCCTGCCCTACTTGGACGAATATTTCAAAACGACCAAACCTGCCGGCACGCTGTTTGAGCCTGACTACGAAGCCTTAAACGCTTACAAACCGCAGCTCATTATCATCGGCAGCCGTGCAGCCAAAGCGTTTGATAAGTTGAACGAGATTGCACCGACCATCGAAATGACCGCCGAAACCGCCAATCTGAAAGAAAGCTCAAAAGAGCGCATCGACGCGCTGGCGCAAATCTTCGGCAAACAGGCCGAAGCGGACAAGCTGAAAGCGGATATCGATGCTTCGTTTGAAGCAGCGAAAACTGCTGCGCAAGGCAAAGGTAAGGGTTTGGTGGTATTGGTCAACGGCGGTAAAATGTCGGCTTTCGGCCCTTCTTCCCGTTTGGGCGGTTGGTTGCATAAAGACATCGGCGTTCCCGCTGTTGATGAATCGATTAAAGAAGGCAGCCACGGCCAGCCTATCAGCTTTGAATACCTGAAAGAGAAAAACCCTGATTGGCTGTTTGTTTTGGACCGCGGCGCAGCCATCGGCGAAGAAGGCCAGGCGGCAAAAGATGTGTTGAACAATCCGCTGGTTGCCGAAACAACCGCTTGGAAAAAAGGGCAGGTGGTTTACCTTGTTCCTGAAACTTATTTGGCGGCCGGCGGCGCGCAAGAATTGCTGAATGCTTCCAAACAGGTAAGTGATGCGTTTAATGCGGCCAAGTAATTCGGCGCTGGCATAGTTGCCCGCTTATTTCAGACGGCCTGAACGGTTTGATGATGCACAGGATCAAGCTGCTTGACCTGAAGTCATTGGATTTAGGCCGTCTGAAAATACATGGTGCAAATGGACAAGTTTTGCCTGTTTGCATCTGTTTTTATGATGGGCAAACCTGCCCTTTTTTGCCAAACACCTTAACCCTTCTTTCAGACGGCCTTATTTTTTCCGAACCATTTTATGTTTCACAAACCTTCATTTTTAAATGCGATCAACGGTGTGGCGCTGCTGATATTGTTTGCCGTCAGCCTGTCGGTCGGCGTGGCCGAATTCAAATGGTCCGCCCTGTTTTCGCTATCCGACAGCCAGCAGGTCATGTTCATCAGCCGCCTGCCGCGCACGTTTGCGATTGTACTGACGGGTGCGTCGATGGCAGTGGCCGGCATGATTATGCAGATTTTGATGCGCAACCGTTTTGTCGAACCGTCGATGGTGGGCGCAAGCCAAAGCGCGGCTTTGGGTTTGCTGTTGATGACCCTGCTGCTGCCGGCCGCGCCGCTGCTGGCAAAAATGTCGGTTGCCGCCGTTGCCGCGCTGATCGGGATGTTGGTCTTTATGTTGCTGATCCGCCGCCTGCCGCCGACCGCGCAACTGATGGTGCCTTTGGTCGGGATTATTTTCGGCGGTGTGATTGAGGCGGTGGCCACCTTTATCGCGTATGAAAACGAAATGCTGCAAATGCTCGGCGTGTGGCAACAGGGCGATTTTTCCGGCGTGTTGCTCGGGCGGTATGAGCTGTTGTGGGCAACGGGGATTTTGGCTTTGTTTGCCTATTTGATTGCCGACCAGCTGACGATTTTGGGTTTGGGCGAAACAGTAAGCGTGAATTTGGGACTGAACCGGACGGCGATTCTGTGGTCGGGGCTGATTATTGTGGCGCTGATTACGTCTTTGGTGGTCGTGACGGTCGGCAATATTCCGTTTATCGGCTTGGTCGTGCCGAACATCATCAGCCGCCTGATGGGCGACAAGCTGCGCCAAAGCCTGCCTGCAGTGGCCTTGCTGGGCGCGTCTTTGGTGTTGCTGTGCGATATTGTCGGACGCGTGATTGTGTTTCCGTTTGAAATTCCGGTCTCTACGGTTTTTGGCGTAATGGGGACGGCTTTGTTTTTATGGCTTTTATTAAGGAAACCTGCTCATGCCGTCTGAAAAAAATATCAGTTTTATGGCAGGAAGCAGCCGTCCGTTGTGGGTCGCCTTTGCGCTGTTGCTGGTTTCCTGCATTCTGTTTATGACACTCAACGTCAAAGGCGACTGGGACTTTGTCTTGCACCTGCGCCTGACCAAGCTTGCCGCGCTGCTGATGGTTGCCTATGCGGTCGGCGTGTCCACTCAACTCTTCCAAACGCTGACCAACAATCCGATTCTGACCCCTTCGATTTTGGGTTTCGATTCGCTGTATGTGTTTTTGCAGACCTTGCTGGTGTTTACGCTCGGCGGTGTGGGCTATGCTTCCCTGCCGTTGACGGGCAAATTCGGCTTTGAACTGGTCGTCATGATGGGCGGCTCGCTGCTGCTGTTTTACACGCTCATCAAACAAGGCGGACGCGATTTGTCGCGCATGATTTTAATCGGCGTGATTTTCGGGATTTTGTTCCGCAGCCTGTCATCGCTGCTTTCGCGCATGATTGACCCCGAAGAATTTACCGCCGCGCAGGCGAATATGTTTGCCACCTTCAATACCGTCCACTCAGAATTGTTGGGCATCGGTGCAATCGTGTTGCTCATCAGCGCCGCCGTGATCTGGCGCGAACGCCACCACCTCGACGTTTACTTGCTCGGCCGCAATCAGGCCATCAATTTGGGCATCAACTACACGCGCAACACCTTATGGCTGCTGTTGTGGATCGCCGCACTGGTTGCAACCGCCACCGCCGTTATCGGCCCGGTAAGCTTTTTCGGCCTGCTGGTTGCCGCACTGGCCAACCATTTTTCCCCGTCGGTCAAACATTCCGTCCGCCTGCCCATGACTTTTTGTGTCGGCGGCATCCTATTGGTCGGTGGGCAAACCATCTTCGAACACTTCCTCGGCATGCAGGCAGTATTGAGCGTGGTCGTCGAATTTGCAGGCGGATTGGTATTTTTATATTTGGTGTTGAAAAAGAAATAAATATAGATAAGCGCTCATTAAGAAACTTCAGGCCGTCTGAAATCCATGTTTTCAAAATATTTAATCCTTGAAATGAAACTAAATTTCTGACATGTACTCATAGTAAACATTACTGGATTTACTAAAATTACAAAAAATGAGCACGACATTAAAATACCGTCCCGACTTGGACGGCATCCGGGCGTTGGCAGTCTTGGCTGTCATTATTTTCCACATTGACGCCGCTTGGCTGCCCGGCGGTTTTCTCGGCGTGGATATGTTTTTCGTTTTGTCCGGCTATCTGATTACCACCATCATCAGCCGCGAAATGCAAAACGGCAGTTTTTCGTTTTTAGAGTTTTACAAACGCCGCGCGAAGCGCATTTTGCCCGTTTTCTCCTGCGTATTGCTGTGTACGAGCTTGGCCGCCGCAATCTTTTTCTTGTCGTTTGACCTGCGCCAATACGTCAAATCCGCAGTGTTTGCGTTGCTGTTTTCGGCCAACCTGTTTTTTGCACGGCGCGGCGGCTATTTCGATGCCGATGCAGCGGAAAAACCTTTGCAACACATTTGGTCTTTATCGCTAGAGGAGCAGTTTTACTTTGTTTTTCCAGTTTTGCTGACTGCTTTTTTCCGATTCAGCAAAGGGCGCAACATCCGCCAATTCATCCTTTTGCTGATTGTATTGAGCCTGTTGTCCATCTTTTTGCCCACCTTCGGCATGGATCCTTATTTCCTGCCTTATGTGCGCGCATATGAGCTGCTGATCGGCGCACTTTTTGCCTTTATTCCGCCCTCCCAAACCAACGACCGTTTCAGCACGCCTCTGGTCGGCTGGGCGATGATGACGGTGATTGCCGCCATGCTGCTGCTTCCTTACGGCGTGTTGCCCGGCGAAGGCAATATTGAACGGCTGCTGTGCTGTACGGCGGTTGGCGGCTTGATTTACTCGGGCAAAACCCTGCAAACGCAAAGCGGCTTCAATACCGCCAAACTGTTGAGCCTCAAGCCCGTTGTATTTATCGGTTTGATTTCCTATTCGCTGTATCTATGGCATTGGGTGGTCTTGGCCGTCATGCGCTATGTTTACATGGACAACGCTTTGCCGATATCCGCGATTGTATTGGCAGTGGTGCTGATGTCCGGCTTGTCTGTTTTGTCCTATTACTTTGTCGAAACACCGGCGCGACGGATAAAGAATTTCACCACCCAAAAATTCATCGGGGTAATCGCTGTTTATTTCGCCCTGCTGATTCCTGCCGCCGGCTACCTGCTGACAGCCAAACCGGCCGCATACGAGGCAAACCTATATACGGTTGACGAAAGTAAAATCTGCGCGGATACCTTAACCAAAACCGACTGCGCTGTCGGCGCAGAAAACCAAAGCAGCAAAGTCCTGCTGATGGGCGACTCCCACGCCGCCCACCTGACGCCCTTTATCGATATGGTGGGCAAACAGGAAGGCTTTGCCGCCGATGTTATTTCGTCCAACAGCTGCGGCGTTGCCTTCGGCTTCCTTCTGCCGCAAATCGACCGACGTGCCAACCGCTGCAACCCTTACAACCGCTTTATCGCACAAAAGGTCGAAAACTACCCGGTGGTCTTTATCTCGCAACGTTGGTTCCTGCATACCGACAAGCCCGGTTTTACGGAGCATTTCAGCAAAATGCTCGACACCCTAATTCAACAGGGCAAACAGGTTTACGTCTTTGCCGACACGCCGATGAACGCGCAACTGCCCCTGCGCCATTACTACCTGAAACAGCGTCTCGGCATCAACATGCAATACGTTTCCGAGCATAAAAAAGCGGAAATTGCCCGCTCCGCCGAAGCGGACAAGACCATAGAAAACATCGTCAAACAGCGGCCTGCCGTGCATTGGGTCAACATCATGGGGCCGATTCCGGCAGACAAAACCATAGACGGCCTGCCGATATATTTTGACACCAACCACCTCAATACCCACGGCGCGACAAAACTGGCGGAAAAATTTATACAGGACAAACAAATACTCCTAAAATAACACCGCAGTTTCAGTCCGAAACCTTTGCCGCAATACTGAATGCAAATGCCGCAACAGTATGCCGCAAAGGTTTCAGGCCGTCTGAAACCTTCAGACGGCCTAAACAAACCCATAAAGGACAACCCTCATGACACAAGAACGCCTCCCTTCATTCTTCGATGATGCCCCGACCATTACCGTCCAAGACGCATTGGCCGACTTCCTCGGCGCAGCCGAAAACGGCATCCTTACTTACCACTACGCCGATGCCGTGCGCCTGTGCGGCCACTCCTGCCCGACCGTCGCCGGAGCCTACCTGATGGTGGTCAAAGGCCTGAAAGCCCTTTACGGCGCAGAGCTGCCGCAACGCGGCGACATAGAAGCTTTTATGCAGGGCGAGCGTGACGAAGGCACGACCGGCGTTACCGCTTCCGTCGTCCAACTCCTTACCGGCGCGGCACCCGAAACCGGCTTTGGCGGCGTAGGCCCAGCCGGACGCTTTGCCCGCCGCCACCTTCTGTCATTTGGTGCAGGCGAAATCAACGGCACACTCGCACTCCGCCGCCGCGATACCGGCAAAACCGTTGCCGTCAGCCTCAACGCCGCGCTCCAACCCTTTGCGCCGCAAATGCGCGACATCATGCCCAAAGCCGTCAGCGGCAGCGCAAGTGCAGACGAACTCAAACAATTCGGTGAGCTTTGGCAAGAACGCGTCCGCGCCTTCCTGATTGACCAAGCCGACAATCCCGAATTTGTCACCGTCAACGAAATCTAAAACGTCATAATCAATAAGTTTCAGACGGCCTTAAAACTCAAGGCCGTCTGAAACCCCAATTTCCCATTTTCGGACCCGCCTATGATTACCATCCGCAACGTCAGCCACACCATCGGCAGCAACCCTATCCTCAACGACGTCAGCCTCGACATTCCCGAAGGCGGCATTACCGCGCTGATCGGTCCGAACGGCGCAGGCAAGTCCACCCTCCTCTCCTTTATGGCGCGCCTGCAGCCCTTGGTACACGGCAACATTAGCTATGCAGGCAAAGACATCAAAACCACCCCTACCGCCGAACTTGCCCGCACACTTTCCATCCTTACCCAAGAAAACAGCATCATGAGCCGCATTACCGTGCGCGACCTGCTCATGTTCGGCCGCTATCCCTACCACCAAGGTAGGCCGTCTGAAACGGATAAAACCATCGTCGAAGAAGCACTTGCCGAGTTCCACCTGCAAGACTTCGCCGACCGCTACTTGACCGAGCTTTCCGGCGGCCAACGCCAACGCGCCATGATTGCCATGGTGTTCTGCCAGCGCACCGACTACGTTTTGCTGGACGAACCGCTGAACAACCTCGATATGTATCATGCCCGCTCCCTCATGCAAATCCTGCGCCGGCTGACCGACGAACACAAACGCACCACCGTCGTCGTCCTGCACGACATCAACCAGGCAGCAGCCTACGCCGATTACGTCGTCGCCATGAAAAACGGCCAAGTCGCCATGCAGGGCAAGCCCAACGATATTTTCACCGCCGAAAACATCAAAACCCTATTCGATATGGACGTCAACGTCCTCGATTACGAAGGCAAAAAACTGGTTATCCACCATATCTAAATCCAACAAAAAGGCCGTCTGAAACCCGATTGTTCAGGTTTCAGACGGCCTTTGCCTATTCAAAGCATTTATTTTTTATCGTACAAACCGCGCACCACGCGACCAATCGCAGCAATGCCTTTTTCCAGCGTTTCCGCGTCCTGCGCAATGCTCATGCGGATGCACTCGTGCGCGTGCGGATAGTCTTGCCTATCGATGCCGACAAAGAAATGCTCGCCCGGAATAATCAGCGTGCCTTCGGCCTTGAGCATTTCGTACAAGGTTTGCGACGAAACGGGCAGGTTTTCAAACCAAAGCCACAAGAAAATCGCACCTTCAGGCTTGTGGATTTTCAACGGATACGCGCCCAATTCGCGTTTGAGCAGGGAAACCGCCGTTTGCGCCTGCTGACGGTAAAACGGCTGAATCACTTGGTCGGCCAGCTGTTTCAGACGGCCGTCGTTCAACAGCGGAGCCGCAATCGCCGCGCCGAAACGGGTTGGCGACAGGTTCACAATCGCATTCAAACTGCTGACGGCTTTGACCACTTCCGGTGCGGCGACAATAATGCCGGTGCGCACGCCGGGCAGGCCGATTTTAGAAAGGCTGAAGCAGAGGATGATGTTTTCGTGCCAGTTGAGCGTCACATCGCTGTAAATAATATTCGGGAACGGCATTCCGTAAGCGTTGTCGATAATCAGCGGAATCCCGTGTTCTTGCGCCAAAGCGTCCAAACGCGCCATCTCGCCGTCGGTCAGCACATTACCGGTCGGGTTGGTCGGGCGCGAACAGCAAATCGCACCGATTTTGCCCTCTTTCAATTCAGGCAGGCTCTCCAGCGCGTCAAAGTCCACGCGGTATTTGAAAAAGCCCGCTTCGCCTTCGTGTTCGACATTTTTGATTTTCGGTTTTACCGAAATAAAATGCTGCCCCTCGACATGCACGTCGGCATAACCGATATATTCAGGCGCCAGCGGCAACAAAATGGCTTTCTCAGCCGTTTGGCCGTCTGAAAGATTGAATTTGCCGCCAAACAAGTTGAACAAATAGAAAAACGCGTTTTGCGAACCATTGGTCAACGCGATATTGTCTGCTGTCAGATTCCAACCGTATTCACGGTTGAGAAACTCCGTCAAAGCCGCAATCAGCGCCGCATCGCCCTGCGGATTGGAATAATTGCCGATATTCTCAACAGCGTGTTCCGCTGCCAACTTGGAAAACACATCGGCGAACACCGCATTGACTTCAGCAATCTTCGCCGGATTGCCGCCGCCAAGCATATTGACGGGCTTGTCGCTTTTGAGCGCGTCGCCCAAATCGTCCATCAACTGCAAAATACCGCTTTGTTGTGTGAATTTTTCGCCGAATGCTGAAAACTGCATGGAAACTCCGTTGCTGGGTGCGTGAAAACAATAAATTGCTATTATAAGAACAAAGGCCGTCTGAAAACCAGTTATCCTGATTTTTCAGACGGCCTTAATTATCCAATCTTTCCTTCAACGGCCAAAATTGTCGCGACGTTCGCGCCAGTCTTGGCGGATGGAGCCGCTTTTGCCGACCGGTGTGTCTTGTTCGACTTCCCAAATAAAATTCGTTCCGCCGCCAATCGGATGCGAGCCGCGCAAGCCGATATGACTACCTTGGTCGGCAACGGCGGTTCGGCTGTATGTTTGGCCACCGAAACGGGTTTGCGAGGTTTCGATGCCGCTTTTGATGCTGCCGTAAAGCTGTACGTCGGCGTGTGCGGCAAGTGCAGTGGTGGAAAGTGCGGCAGTGAGGAGAAGTTTCAAGTTCATGGTTTATCCTTTTTTGGAGAGGAATTGTGTGACGATTGTATCGGCCTTGTGCGTAAACAAGTTACAATTCTTGCAAAATCTGACAGGAGTTTTGATGATGCGCTCTTTACGCGCCGCCGCTGTGCAAATGGTGTCGTCCACCGACCCCGAAACCAATATTGCCACCATGAAGCGCCTTGTCTGCGAGGCTGCCGAACAAGGGGCGGATTGGGTGTTGCTGCCCGAATATTGGCCGCTGATGGGCAAAAACGATACGGACAAGCTGGCATTTGCCGAGCCTTTGGACGATGGACGAGTTGGCGAAACCTGCCACACCCGTTTTCAGACGTCCTTAAGCGAAACGGCAAGGGAATGCGGCGTGGTGTTGTTTGGCGGTACGGTTCCGCTGCAAAGCCCAGACGCTGGCAAGGTGATGAACACGATGCTGGTGTATGACCGCGACGGCAACCGAATCGGGCTTTACCACAAAATGCACCTTTTCGGCTTTTCCGGTTTGGGCGAACGCTACGCCGAAGCCGATACAATACTGGCAGGCAGCGATGTGCCGAAGCTAAGCGTGGACAATGTTCCGCTGGCGGCCGGTGTCTGCTACGATTTGCGCTTTCCTGAATTTTTCCGCGCGCAGCAGCCGTTTGATGTTTTGCTGTTGCCGGCCGCGTTTACCTACACGACCGGCAAGGCGCATTGGGAATTGCTGCTGCGCGCCCGCGCGGTGGAAAACCAATGCTACGTCATTGCATCGGCACAAGGCGGACTACATGAAAGCGGCCGCCGCACATTCGGCCACTGTATGATTATCGACCCTTGGGGCGATGTATTGGCGACGTTGCCGGAAGGCGAAGGCGTGATTTGTGCCGATTTGGATACCGCGCGCCTGCAAAGCGTGCGCACACGCCTGCCTGCCCTGAAACACCGATTACTTTAAACACGCACTATGTCCCACTCACAACCCACACGCATTCTCGGCATCGACCCCGGCAGTCGCGTGACCGGCTTCGGCGTTATTGATGTCCACGGCCGCGAACATCATTATGTTGCTTCCGGCTGTATCAAAACGCCGACCGGCGCGTCGCTTTCCGAACGCATCGCCGTGATTATCCGCCATATCGATGAAATCATCCGCCACTATCAGCCTCATCAGGCGGCCATCGAGCAAGTGTTCGTCAACGTCAATCCGGCTGCAACGTTAATGCTTGGTCAGGCGCGCGGTGCCGCGATTGCCGCTTTGGTCATGCACGATTTGCCCGTGTTTGAATACACCGCGCTTCAGGTCAAGCAGGCAGTAGTCGGCAAGGGTAAGGCCGCCAAAGAGCAGGTGCAGCATATGGTGGTCCAAATGCTCGCACTTTCAGGCACGCCGCAAGCCGATGCCGCCGATGGACTCGCCGTCGCCCTTACCCACGCCCTGCGCAATCACGGATTGGCTTCGCAACTCAACCCTGACGGCCTACAGGTCAAGCGCGGCCGTTTCCAATGGTAAGCCGACATTCAGGCCGTCTGAAATATGTTCCAGCCCGTTTTCAGACGGCCTTTCGGTTATAATACCCCTTTGCCTACATACAGCGAGCCTTCATGAAAGCCGCCTTCCTTTTTCTCTACCTCACCCGCCTGCTGCCTTTTTGCGTGTTGCACAAGATTGCCGATGCGATCGGTATTCTCGCCTATTACGCAGTCAAACCGCGCCGCAAAGTCGGCGAAGTAAACCTCAAAAAATGCTTTCCCGAGCTAAACGACAGCCAGCGCACCGCCCTGCTCAAACGCCATTTCCAACACATGGCCAAGCTGATGCTCGAATACGGCCTCTACTGGTACGCGCCTGCGGATAAGCTGCGCTCGTTGGTACGCTATCAAGACAAACACCATCTTGACGAAGCCCTCGCCGCCGGCGAAAAAGTCATCATCCTCTATCCGCACTTTACCGCATTTGAAATGGCGGTTTACACGCTCAATCAGGGTGTGCCGCTGACCAGCATGTATTCGCACCAAAAAAACAAAGCCCTGGACGAGCAGATCCTGAAAGGCCGCCACCGCTACAACAATGTTTTCCTGATCGGCCGCACAGAAGGCCTGCGCGCCATCATCAAACACCTGCGCAAAAGCGATGCACCCTTTCTTTATCTGCCCGACCAAGACTTCGGCCGCAACGATTCCATTTTCGTCAATTTCTTCGGCATTCAGACGGCCACGATTACCGGCCTCAGCCGTATCGCCGGCATGACCAAAGCCAAAATCATTCCCGCTATCCCCACGCGCGAAGCCGACAATACCGTAACCCTGCGCTTCTATCCGGCTTGGGACAATTTCCCGACCGAAAATGTCGAAGCCGACACCCAGCGCATGAACGACTTCATCGAAGAGCGGGTACGCGAGCATCCCGAACAATATTTCTGGCTGCACAAACGCTTCAAAACCCGTCCCGAAGGCGAAAGCAGCTTTTATTGACTACATTGAATTACAATTTGAATATGCAAAAAGCGGCAAAATCCTTCTTTCGCCGCTTTTTCATTTTAATTGAATCAAACCGAAACTTATGTTTTATTTTAAACAATCAAATAATATTCCGCTTTAAATGCTTTAAAAACAACTTTTTTCAGCGTGATTGAAACTTTCAAACAACCCTATATTTTTTCTCAAATGAAAAACATCAGTCCCAATACACTTTTTCATTTACATATTAAATTTAATTTCTTTTAAAAACAATATATTAAAAAACAGTTCATCTAAAAAAATACATTTTAATCATTCAAAATATGAAATAAAATTAAAATAAAATTTAAAAAAGCAAAATAAATATCTAAATTTAAAACAATTATGAAATATAATTGCAAAAATATGACAATACCTGAAATTTATACCGAAACTAGCCTTCAGAAAAAAATACTTGGCAAACTGTAAAAATTCGCGTAAATTTCACTACATCAAATTACAAAACGTTCAGACGGCCTTGCCGGTTTTAGATACTTTTGTAAGCAGTTTTCTGATATTGCAAGAAATTGCGGTATTTTAGAGGATTTCGGTGCAATGCCCGAAATGAAAGTTTACCGATGCAGAGTTGAGCTGCATCTGTAAAGCCGCAGGTGAAAGCCTGTATTGTTTGTGAAGCGTAAATCTCTGATTTGAGGTATTGGGGCAATCCTGTGGGGGATTGCCTCTTTTTTTATCTGCGTCGTCATGCCACAATGACATCATCCCTTATCCAACCCGATCACGCCATGACTCCGATACTCGCCTTCGACATCGAAACCATCCCCGACGTAAACGGCATCCGCCAGCTTTACGATTTACCTGCCGATTTGCCCGACAACGAAGTCGTCCTATTTGCCCAACAGCAACGCCGCGCTAAAACCGGCAGCGACTTTATGCAACACCATCTGCACCAAGTCGTCGCCATCTCCTGCTGTATGCGCTGGAGTCAGGACAAAATCCGCGTCAGCACCATCGGCGATCCCGAAGACAGCGAAGAAGTCATGATTGCCAAGTTCTTCGAGGTCATCGAAAACTATACGCCGCAACTCGTCAGTTGGAACGGCGGCGGTTTCGACCTGCCCGTCCTCCACTACCGCGCCCTGATACACGGCATCAGCGCCGCCCGTTATTGGGACATGGGAGACGGCGATTTTGGCGACAGCCGCGACTTTAAGTGGAACAACTACATCAGCCGCTACCACTCCCGCCATTGCGACCTGATGGATTTGCTCGCCCTCTACCAACCGCGTGCCAGCGTGCCTTTGGACGATATGGCCAAACTCTGCGGCTTTCCCGGCAAACTGGGCATGGACGGCAGCAAGGTTTGGGATGCTTATCATGCAGGCCGTCTGAAAGACATCCGCGACTATTGCGAAACTGATGCCGCCAATACCTACCTGATGTACATGCGCTTTCGCATGATGAGCGGCGCGCTCGATGCCGATGAATACGAAGTCGAAATCAAACGCATCAAACATTATCTGGCCGCACAAGCCGAAGAAAAACAACACTGGGCGGAATTCGTCGCTGCTTGGCGTTAAACCAGGCCGTCTGAACAGACAAACCAGAAAACCAAAAGGGCGTGATTGACACGCCCTTTTTTATATTCCGACAAACCATACCCGCTAAGCAGGCAAACGCCCCAGCGTGACCCTGTCCAATCCAGCCAAATCCTGTTCAGTTGCCACTTCTGCAAAACCGTTCTCCAGCATAATATTCCGCACCGCTTCGCCTTGGTCATAACCGTGTTCAAACAGCAGCCAGCCGTTGGCTTTCAGGTATTTTGGGGCTTCTTGGGTAATGTGACGGATATGGCTGAGGCCGTCTGAAAAATCGGTCAATGCGTTTTGCGGTTCAAACCTCAAATCACCTTGCGACAAATGTTCATCGCCATCCTCGATATACGGCGGATTGGAAACAATCACATCGTATCGGCCTTCAGACGGCCTGTCGGTATCAAACCACGAACCCTGCGCAAACTCGACTTTTGCGCCCAATTCGACCGCATTTTGACGGGCAGTATCCAAAGCACCGACGCTGATATCGGATGCGCGAACATCGGCATCAACGCGTTCAAGCGCGACGGTCACAGCAATGGCGCCGCTGCCCGTCCCCAAATCCCACACGCGGCCTTGCGGCGGCAAGCGTTTGAGTACGGCTTCCACCAAATGCTCGGTTTCAGGGCGTGGAATCAACACATGAGGGTTGACGGCAAAACGTCGTCCGTAAAACTCGCGCTCGCCCAACAGATAGGCCATCGGCTCGCCTTTCAGACGGCGTTGAGCCAAAGCCGCCAAGGTTTGCAGGGCGGATTCCGCCAAATCGTCCGTACCGCGTGTAACCAGCTGCGCACGCGTGTAACCCAGCGCATATTGCAACAACATCCGCGCTTCGTTTTTGGGCAGTGCCGATTGGCGCAACCATTCATCAAGCGTCATTTTTTGTCCCATCTGCCAGCGTTGTGGCTTTTCTTTCCTTATTCTTTCCGGCAAACGTGCCGATGGTGGCAACCGCAAATGCGGCATACCAAAAATAAAATCCGACACCGTAGCGCACGATATCCGATGTATTCCCTGCTTCATCGACGTGTACGGCTTTCACACTGAAGGCCACCAGCGCCAAGCCCCAAAGTGCTGCATGGACAGGCACGACCTTCTTCCGCAATGCCAGCAAAACAATGGCCGCCAACCAAACATAATTCGCATAGGCCGCACAATACCTGATATCCAAAGAAGCAAATATCGACCCCAAAATTAAAACGGTCAAACCCTTCATGCTTTCATGATTGCCCAAATAAAATGCAACATTGGACAAAGACGCGATCCACAGGGCAACCGACACCAGCAACATCACGATGGGAAAACTTGATTTCCGATTCTGTTCCTGCATGGTTTTATCCTAATGTAAAAGGCCGTCTGAAAACCTTTCAGACGGCCTGCCATTTAAATTTCGCTACCGCCGACGGTCAGCCCGGCATCAATCCTCAGGGTCGGTTGTCCGACGCCGACAGGAACACTCTGCCCTTCTTTGCCGCAGACACCGATGCCGCTGTCGAGCGCAGTGTCGTTGCCTATCATGGAAACGTGTTTCAGCACTTCGGGGCCATTGCCGATAATAGTCGCACCTTTGACAGGATATTGCAGCTTGCCGCCTTCCACCCACCACGCTTCGGATGCGCTGAACACGAATTTACCGCTGGTAATGTCCACTTGTCCGCCGCCGAAATTGACGGCGTAAATACCCTTGTCGATGGACGCGATGATTTCTTCCGGCTCATAGCCGCCGTTTTCCATAAAGGTATTGGTCATGCGCGGCATAGGCGCAGAAGCGTAACTTTCGCGGCGGCCGTTGCCGGTCGATTGCGTACCCATCAGGCGGGCGTTGGTTTCGTCCTGCATATAGCCAACCAAAATACCGTCTTCAATCAATACAGTGCGGCGAGTTTCGTTGCCTTCGTCGTCGATATTGAGCGAACCGCGTCTGTCGGCAATATCGCCTTGATCCACAACGGTCACGCCTTTGGCGGCTACGCGCTCGCCGATTCGGCCGGAGAAAACGCTGGTTTCTTTGCGGTTAAAATCGCCTTCCAAACCATGTCCGACCGCTTCGTGCAGCAACACGCCCGGCCAGCCGTTGCCCAAAACGACGGTCATCTCGCCGGCAGGCGCAGGACGGGATTCGAGATTGGTCAAGGCTTGTTTGACGGCGGAATCGACAAACCGATGCACCAAGTTTTCATCGAAATACGCCAAATCATAACGTCCGCCGCCGCCCGCGCTGCCCTGCTCGCGACGCTCGCCCTGCTTGGCAATGACAGTGACGTTCATGCGCACCATCGGGCGGATGTCGGCAGCGTGTTTACCGTCCAAACGGGCGATGTACACCATGTCGTATTCGCAGGTCAAACCGGCCATCACTTGCACAATACGCGGATCGGCGGCTTTGGCCAGCGTTTCAACTTTGTTCAACAGCGCGACTTTGGCGGCAGAATCGAGGCTGGCAATAGGGTCAATCGCCATGTGGACAGGCTTACCGTAGGCAGGTGTCGGTACTTTGACGCTGGTCTCGCCGCCGGCCGCACCAATCACGCGAACGGCTTTGGCAGAGCGGTTGATCGAATCGATACACAGGCTGTCGGCGTAGGCAAAAGCAGTCTTATCGCCCGAAACGGCACGCACGCCCACACCCTGATCGATTTGGAAGCTGCCCGATTTGACGATGCCTTCTTCCAAATGCCAGCTTTCATAGGCAGTACGCTGACAATAGATGTCGGCATAATCGACATGGTTGGCGCCGATAATGCTCAGGCTTTGGGCGAGCAAATCGGGGGAAAGGTGGTTGGCTTCGAGCAAATCTCGCTGTACAGCGGCATAGGTTTGTTGCATAATTTTTCAGACGGCCCGACAAGCAGGCAAAGTTAATTTGGCCTTGATTATACGGTATTTTATATGGCTTTGGATATGTTGATTGCTTGGATTTATGAGTGATTGAAACAAATCAAAAGATGGTATATAGCATTGTCAAATATGAAT
>NZ_KV820410.1:0-203 GCF_001815375.1 Neisseria sp. HMSC065C04 | reverse complement strand
GGCCAGTTTCAGCTGTGCGCCACCGGCTACGGTTTCGCTGATGATGTTGCTGTCGCCTTTGACATTGATGGTGTCGCCCAACGCGTAGTTGTTGCTGCCGGTGGTACCGCCGAAGTTGATGCCTTTGGCGATATTGGCGGCGTTGTTGGCGACGTTTTGGTTGGTCGCAAACAGTTGGCTGCCGTTAACGGCATCTTTGCTGT
>NZ_KV820409.1:0-267 GCF_001815375.1 Neisseria sp. HMSC065C04 | reverse complement strand
GGGCTTCGTCGGTTGTTTTGGGATGAAGGCCCCAATGCTGCTGTTTGCCCAATAAGACGGTATTGTCGGCAGATTCTTCGGATTGTTTGTTGTCGGTTTCGGCAAAGAGATCGGTATCGGCACTGCGGTAGTTGTAGTCAGCCGTACGTATGCCTTCGACGATGGGGTTGTGGCGGATGCTTAAGTTGAACAGTGCTTCGGTACCGACACTCTCCAATCCGGCATGGGGGCGGTAGGAAACGGGTAAGCCTTGGCTGCGCAAATAGT
>NZ_KV820408.1:28471-93901 GCF_001815375.1 Neisseria sp. HMSC065C04 | reverse complement strand
AACTATACGCCTACCAACAAAACCAGTCAACACCTTTCGCAAAATTATTTCTAGAAATTTAACCACCGCCCTGTTTTAACAGGGTTTTTATTTCTAAAAAAATACAATCAAACTTCCTACACTCTCCATTCATACAAAACTCTCCATTCATACAAAAAATACAAAACAAAGGCCGTCTGAAATGCTATTTCAGACGGCCTTTTTTTATGTTTGCCATTTATCCAATACGTTGAAGGACAATTTCTAGAACAAATTTGCTGCCTACATAGGCAAAAATCAGACTGACAAATCCGACAATAGTCCAAACGGCGGCTTTTTTGCCGCGCCATGCGGTCATACTGTGTTTCAACAATAATGCGCCATAAATCAGCCACGACATAATACTGAAGATGGTTTTATGCGTGAAGGTCATGGGTTTGCCGAAAACGGCTTCGGCAAAAAACGTACCGCTGATAACGGAATAGGTCAATAAAATGAAACCTGCCCAAATACCTTGGAACATGAGTTTCTCCAAACTCAATAAAGGTGGCAAGAAGCTGACCAATGCGGAAAAACGGCGTTTGTGCAAATTACGGTTGATTAAAAGGATTAGGATGGCAAATAAGGTAACGATGCCAAACAATCCGTATGCAAGCAATGATGATGCGATGTGCGACAGTGGCAATAAGTCTACAATTTGGCGACCTGAAAAATCCCCCGGGAAAAGGAAACCCAACAATAAGGTCAATGCGGCACAGGGATACAATAAGAGTTGCACTCCGCGCAGACAATAAAAGAAGCTGCCCAAGCAATACATCATCAGCATCAGCCAGACTATCAGACTGAGCGAATAACCAAAACCGGTAATCAATACCCTATCCTGCAATACAGGGAACATCAATGCTGCGCCATGTACCAATAATGCGCCGCTCAAAATCAGAAGCTCGGTTTTCAGCGGGTAAGACTTATTATTGTGCTTTTTATGTTGCAACCAGGAAAATGCGCCCAATCCGGCATACACCAGCATAAGGCAGATTAAGACAATCGGCATAAATATCTTTCTCAATAGAGGTGTGAGCACTTGACGGACAGCCGGCAGGGTTTCAGACGGCCTTTGTGTACGTGTTTGTGTTCTTGAAGCATAACTTCGGACTATCGTGTAAAATAATCCGAATTTTATTTTAACAAAGAATGCCCTGTATTGGGCAGCTATTCTCATTATCAAGGATAAGTATGTTAGACAACCTGACCAACCGCTTCAGCAAGGTGCTTAAAAATATTCGCGGCCAATCAACGCTGACCGAAGACAATATTAAAGAAGCCTTGCGCGAGGTTCGTCTTGCCCTGCTGGAAGCCGACGTTGCATTGCCCGTCGTTAAAGAATTCGTCAACACAGTCAAAGAACAGGCCCTTGGCCAAGAAGTCGTCGGCAGCCTGACACCTGACCAAGCCTTTATCGGCGTGGTCAACCAAGCCTTAGTCGAACTGATGGGCAAGGAAAACAAAACGCTGGATTTGTCGGTTTCACCGCCTGCCATTGTTTTGATGGCCGGTTTGCAGGGTGCTGGTAAGACAACAACCGTCGGCAAACTCGCCCGCCTGTTGAAAAACGATCAGAAGAAAAAAGTTTTGGTGGTATCTGCCGACGTTTACCGCCCTGCCGCGATTGAACAGCTGCGTCTGTTGGCCGAACAGGTCGGCGTGGACTTTTTCCCATCCGATACCAACCAAAAACCGGTTGAAATTGCAACTGCCGCCGTCGATTATGCCAAAAAACATTTTTACGATGTCTTGATGGTCGATACCGCCGGCCGTTTGGCAATCGATGAAGAGATGATGAACGAAATCAAAGCGCTTCATGCTGCGATCAATCCGGTTGAAACTTTGTTCGTCATCGATGCCATGTTAGGTCAGGATGCGGTGAACACTGCTCAGGCATTTAATGAGGCCCTGCCGCTCACCGGTGTCGTATTAACCAAGATGGACGGCGACTCGCGCGGCGGTGCGGCATTGTCCGTACGCCATGTAACCGGCAAACCGATTAAATTTATCGGCGTCGGCGAGAAAATCAACGGCCTCGAACCTTTCCACCCCGACCGTCTTGCCAGCCGTATCCTCGGCATGGGCGACGTATTGACCCTGATTGAAGATGTCCAAAAAGGTATTGATGAAGAAGCCGCTGCCAAAATGGCGAAAAAGCTGCAAAAAGGCAAAGGCTTTGACCTCAATGACTTTAAAGAACAAATCCAGCAGATGCGCAACATGGGCGGCTTGGAAAACCTGATGTCGAAGATGCCGGGCGAACTGGGTCAAATATCGAAACAAATCCCCGAAGGTACGGCTGAAAAAGCGATGGGTAAAGTAGAAGCCATCATCAACTCGATGACCCCTAAAGAACGTGCCAACCCGGCCCTACTCAAAGCCAGTCGCAAACGCCGTATTGCAATGGGTGCAGGCACGACCGTGCAGGAAGTAAACAAATTGCTCAAACAGTTTGAACAAATGCAACAAATGATGAAGATGTTCAGCGGCAACGGCTTGGGCAAACTGATGCGTTTGGCCAAAGGCATGAAGGGAATGAAAGGCATGTTCCCAGGTTTGTAAGCCGATTTGACCGAAAACGCCGTCTGAAAAGTTTCAGACGGCGTTTTTGTTTTGTATTCAGATTTAAAATCATGAGGCCTTAAGCAACCATTTCTTCTATAACATCTAATATAAAAGGCCGTCTGAAATCTATTTTCAGACGGCCTTTATTCATTCAGCCTTCAACTTATTGTGGCTTTTTCTGCTCTTCGCGTACTTTGTCCACCAACTGGTCAATCGTGGTCATGCCGGACTGCCAGTCTTTAAATTCAACTTGGTATTTGCCGCCGACGATAACGGTCGGTGTGCCGCTGATTTGGAATTTATTGGTCAACTCTTCCATTTGAGCCGCACGCGCTTGGCTTTCAGGAGCCTCAAATGCAGCCAATACTTTTTTGCCGTCAAACGCTGTTTGCTCGGACAGCCATTTTTTCAGGGTATCGGTATCGGCCAAGTTGATTTTTTGGTTAACCATCGCATCGAAAATATGGCTGTTGGCTTTATCTGATTCACCGGCCATTTCCACTGCGGCCGCCAAACGTGCCAAAGGTTTCATTTCATCACCCCACACAACATGCTCCCGGCGCATATAGGTATCGTCTTTAAACGTTTTGATGTGTTCGCTCAAAACCGGCTCCAAATGGGCACAATGCGGACAGAAGTAGCCGAAGAATTCCAATACTTCGATTTTGCCGGCCTGCTGTTGCGGAATCGGATTGGACAATACGGTGTAATTGACACCTTCGGTCAATGCGGCAGGGGCTGCCGGAGCGGATGTGTTGCTTTGGGCGCTGTCTGCCGGAACGCTGGTTTCAGCCTGTTTGCCGCAAGCAGCCAATGCCAACAGGGTTAATGAGGTCAAGGCTAAGGTTTTCAGTTTCATAGGTATCTCTTTACATTCAAATCAATGGGCGGATTTTATGGCATTTTGTTGGAGGTGTGTTCGATTTGAGTGAAAAAATGTGTTTAGTTTTATTTCAGCCTTTATAAAGGCCGTCTGAAATATGGCTTAGATCATAGCCTTATTTTCAGACGGCCTTTGCCTGATTTCATCAGAAACGGTAATTTACCCGGGCAGTATAGCCGCGCGGATTACCCGGCATGGCATCCGAACGCCAATATTTTTGATTGAGCAGATTGGCCGCGGCAAAGGTAACGTTAACATTTTTATGGTTCCAGCCGAGCATAGCATCAACTCGGGCAAAGCCGGGAAGCGTAGTCACTTCTTTATTTTTTGAGTCGTAACCGTAGCGTTTGCCTGTACCGGTTACGCCGATTTCGCCGTAGAGGTTTTCGGTTGGTGTGTAACGGAAAAACAGGTTGCCGGTAACGTTGCTGGTGTTATTCAAATGGATGCCCACTCGGTCGGGATTGTCTTTGTCTTCAACGACTTTCGCCTGCATCACGCCCAACGAACCGCGCAGATAGAGTTTTTTGGGAATGATTTGCCCGATGGCGGACAATTCCACGCCGCGCGAACGGTGTTTACCGCCGACTGCCCAAGTGTAGGGATCATTTTGCGCGTCGGGGCGGTAGCGGATATTGAAGCGTTCGATTTGGTAGGTGGACAACGTAGTGCTGAGGCGGTCGCCCAACCAACTGCTTTTAACGCCAGTTTCGTATTGGCGGGGGTACTCGGGGTCGGCGTTGAACACGGCGGCAGACGACGTGTCGATACTCAAATAACCGCCGCGTCCGCCATAAGGCGCGAAGCCTTTGTTATACGAGGCGTAAAGTGTGTGAACGGGGTTGATGTTCCACACTGCGCCGATGTTGGGGCTGAACGAGTGGCCGCTGTACTGGCGGCTGCTGCCGGTGAGTTTGTTTTCGGAATTAAAGGTGTACTTGTCGTAACGGCCGCCGAGGACGAATTTCAAATCGGGCGTGGCAGAGAAGATGTTTTGCACAAAGATGCCGTAGGAGTCGGCTTTGTGGCGGTTTTGGGTAAGGACGGGTTGCAGCCTGCCCGAAGCCGGCCAGCTTGCGCGGTCGTAGGGGTTGATGGAGGCGGAAAAGGTGCGGCTGTAACCCAATGTCGGGTTGCGGTGTTCGCGGCTGTAGTCCATGCCTACGGTCAGGTGGTTTTCAAAACGACCGATGGAGTAGTCGCCGTTGAGCGTGAAGTTGGACGACAGGGTTTTGTTGTCGGTCTGCTGCCAAGCATAGTTACGTTTGATTAAGTTGCCATTTTCGCTGCCTGCATAAAAATGGTCGAAATCCTGCGCCGCCGTGCGGTGGGCAAGCTGCCATTGGGCGCGCCATTTGTCGTTGAAGGCGTATTCAAGATCGGAACGCCAGACTTGCAGCTTGTCTTTGACAAAATCGTTCGGGTGAGCAAAACCCATGCGGTAAGGCAGTCCGAAGCGGTCGTACACGGACTTGGTCGGGCTGCGGTCGGGTGTGCGCTCCACATTGTCGTAGGTGTATTGCCCCGTCCATTTCAAGCCGTTGTCGAGTTTGACGGTAATGCTGGGCGAAACCATGACATTTTTGCTGTCTATGCCGCTGCGGAACGAATTGGCGCGCCCGACTTCGCCGGTGAGGCGGATGGCGACGTTTTTGTTCAGCACTTCGTTGATGTCCATATTCAGGCTGCGGTTTGCCCACGAGCCGTAAACCGCACCGATGTTGCGGCTTTGTTTGAAATTGGCGTATTTGCTGACCATATTGATGACGCCGCCACCGTTGGTGCGCCCGTAAAGCACGGAAGACGGGCCTTTCAGGATTTCCACGCGCTCGATGTTGGCGGTACTGCGGCGGACCTGTCCGCTTTCGCGCACGCCGTCGCGGTAAATATCGGATGCATCGGCTTGAAAGCCACGCAGGAAAATGCTTTCGCCGCGCATATCGTAGGCAGCGTCGATGCCGGCGTTGCCTTCGAGGATGGAACTCAAATCGTTCGTACCGTAATTTTTGTTTTTCTGGATATTGAGCGTATCGACGGTTTGCGGCGTTTCTTTGATGAGCTGTCCGTTGCGGGTAACGGCGGCTTCGTCGTAGTTGATGTAGCCTTTGAGTACACTGGTATCGGACTGTCCGACCACGGAAACGGTAGGCAGAGTGGCGGTGTAATGTTCACCATTGTCCTGCGTATCGGCAGCAGCGACAGGGAAGGAAGCAATAATCAGCGTGGGTAATAAAGCTAAATGAAATGGTATTTGCATTTTTATACTCAATTTAACGAAACAGCTGAATTATATTGCCTCATAAAAGAAATGAGAATAGTTTCTTTTAATTATATTTAACATGATATTTGCAAATAAAGACCGCCTGAAACTCATATCGGTTTCAGACGGCCTCTCTTCTTGATAGACACTTCTAAACTATTTACTTAACAACATTTCCTGCATCAGCTTCATGCCCCATTGCCAGCCGCCGAGTGCGCCGTTTAACCGGCCGGAATGCGGCGATTGAAGCAGGCGTGCATGCCAGCGGTCAGCCTGTTCTTGCGCCCAATCGCGTGGTGTGCCTTTTGTTTCGGCGATGACCAACGCCGTACGGCAAGGACAGCGGACGCGTTGGAACGTATGGATTTCGTCTTCGGGAAAAGCTTCGGGACGCGGCGAGACCAAAATAATATTGGTCAGGCGTTTTTGCGTCAGGATGTCGGCTTGATACAGCCATGCCAAAAATGCGGACACGCCGGCACCATGAGCCACGACGGCAATATTTCTGCTGACGATATGGTCGAAGGCCGTCTGAATGGCGTGTTGCCATTCGGAAATGGTTTGCCGACTATCGGCTTCGGCGGTTTGAACAATCGGATAGCTGACCGCCCAGCGGTCTATCCACATTTCCGCTTCATCCGCATCGCGTATCAGAAACAGTGCCATTTCTTCGAGTTCGAAGCTCTGCATTTCAGACGGCCTATTTGAGCAAGTCGTTGAGTGTAAATGCAATCAGCAATGCGGCTGGCACGCTGAGGATGGCACAAGTTGCCAGACAAAGTACGATGTTGGCAATCAGCCGCCAACCCTTCCAAGCAAAGCATTTGGCCGCAATCAGCAGGCAAGGCAGGGAAAACAGCAGCCATACCAACGCCCACGTCGGATTGGCCTTGGTCGGCGCAACCCAGCCGGACATCCGCGCCAGCATAAACACCGCCCACACCAGCATAGGCAGCACAAATGCCGCTACGACCCACGCCGCGCCTACGCCGGTTTTACCGTTTATATTCCAATCATATTTACCAAAAACCTTATTCGGCAACATAGTCATACTCCACAACTAAAGGGGCGTGATCCGAGAATTTTTCGTCTTTATAAACATGTGCGGAAACAGCTTTGGCGGCCAACTCCGGCGTAACCATCTGATAATCGATACGCCACCCGACATCTTTCGCATACGCTTGTCCGCGGTTGCTCCACCAGGTATAGCCCGGCACATCCGGATAAAGTGTGCGCCACATATCCGTCCAACCGAGCTTGTGGATGACTTTGCCTATCCATTCGCGCTCTTCAGGCAGGAAGCCCGAATTTTTCTGATTGCCCTTCCAGTTTTTCAAGTCGATATTTTGGTGGGCAATGTTCCAGTCGCCGCAGACGACGATGTCGCGCCCTTCGTTTTTCATGGCTTCGAGCATGGGATAGAACGCGTCCAAAAAGCGGTATTTCACTTGTTGGCGCTCTTCCGCGCTGCTGCCGCTGGGCAGATACAGGGAAATTACCGATAACTTGCCGAAATCGCAACGGACAAAACGGCCTTCCCTGTCAAATTCTTCAATGCCCATGCCGATTTGCACATTGTCGGGCTTGCGTTTGCTGTACACCGCCACGCCGCTGTAACCGCGCTTTTCGGCGCAATGCCAGTAGCCGTGCATACCGTGCGGATTTTTCATATCGTCTGACAGGTCGGCCTCTTGAGCTTTCAGTTCCTGTACGCAGACGATGTCGGCACCGGAAGCGGCGATGTATTCATAAAAACCTTTTTTATAGGCGGAGCGGATGCCGTTGACGTTGGCAGAGATGATTTTCAACATAAGATTTGAGTAATTTTTAAAAACGGATAATAGGATTGAGGTTTTCAGACGGCCTGCAAGTCATAAACAAATACTTTGGAATTGCGGCCGTTGGCATTGTATTCCTGCCGGCGTTCGGCAGGCAGATCATCGGCTGAGGCCGTCTGAAAGCCCCGTTCGACAAACCATTCGCCCGTGTGCGTGGATAAGGCGAAAAGCGTTTTGATATTTAAGGCGCGTGCTTTTTGAAACAGATGTTCCAACAACAATTCGCCGTAGCCGCCGTCACGCGCTTCGGGCGACACCACCAGACAGGCCAATTCGCCGCAATCAGGCTCGGCAAAGGTTTTCAGCGCCACGCAGCCGTAAATGTTTTGATCATGTTCCAATACGGAAAAACTGGAAATATGGTTTTCCAAATACTCGCGGCTGCGGTGCAGCAAAATGCCTTGTTCCGCCAACGGACGGATTAAGGCGATGATGTGCGGAATGTCGTCGCTGCGAGCCTGGCGGATGGAAACAAACGGCTCACGGGCAATAGATGTACCGCTGCCCTCGCGGGTAAACAGCTCGCGCAACAGGCTGCCGTCTTCACGGCCGTTGAGAATCTGCACCCGCGATACGCCGTTTTCCAACGCGCCTACCGCCGCATGCAGCAAATCGGCCGGCGCATCGGGATTGTCGTGTATCAGCTCCTGCACTTCGCCGACAGACAAAGTATTGGCCAAAGAGCCGTCGGCACGACGAATACCGGCTTCTTCGGTCAAGAAAACCAGCTTCTCCGCCTGCAAAGCCATGGCCACTTCCTGCGCGGTTTCGCACATACTCAGATTGAAGGTTTTGCCGCTGTACGAATGCCCCAAAGGACTGATAAGCACCACCGCGCCGCTATCCAAACGCAAACGGATTTCTTCTGCGTCGATTTTGCGGACGGTACCGGTATAGCCCATGTCCACGCCGTCGATAACGCCCAACGGACGAGCAGTAATAAAGTTGCCGCACGCGATAACCGGCGGCTTGCTCCGTTGCTGCGCAGATACGCTGCTGAACAAGGCGGCTTCCACATCGCTGCGGATAATTCCCGCCACCTGCTTCACTTCCATCAAAGTTGCTTCATCGGTAATCCGACGGCTGCCGCTGTATTTTGGAACAAAATTCCGACCCGAAGCCAATTTGTCGAGCAAATGCCGCGAACCGTGCACCAAGACCAAACGCAAGCCCAAGCTGGCCAACAGATTCAAATCTGCGGCCAAACGAATCAAGGTTTCGCCTTCCAACAAGCTGTCGGTCACGCCGACCACCATGGTTTTGCCGCGCAAATATTGGATATAGGGCGCGGCTTCGCGAAAGCTGGCGACAAAATGGGTAATGGCACTCATAGCAGGGCAAGATAAAAGAGTTGCATAATCAAAACCGTCAGCGCAATCAGCGATGCCAACGTCCAGTTAAAACCGTCCTTGCGCGTTTTGACCGCCGCCTGCTCTTCCGCCTTAGGCTCTTCCTTAAGCGCACTATTGAGCAAATCGGAAATTTCTTTGCGCGAGAGTTTGGAATGTTTGAGGATTTGCGCGCCGATGTTATGCACGAGGCGCACATCCGTTACCGCCACAGGCAGATGGGCCGGATCGGCCGGCAGGTTGCCCGACAGATAATCCTTGGCCTTAAACATCCCCGAACAACGCGTGCAGACCACGAAACCCTGCGCCACGTTCAACTGGGCATCTTTCACCCAATGCGGTGTTTTACAATGAGGACAAGAACAAGCAGGCATGAGTATTTCCGTAAGTGTATTGAATCAAAAATATATTTTAGCCAATGCTTCAGGTCGTCTGAAAACTGTTTCAGACGACCTGAGCATGATGTTATGGTTTAAACCGCACCGTAACGTTCGCGATAGGCTTTGACCGGCTCGAAGAAGCCGCCAAATTCGGCATTGTTTTGCAAGAGCGTGAACAAGTCGTTCAGGTTGGCAATTGAAACCACCGGCAGGCCGTATTGTTTTTCAACTTCCTGTACCGCCGACAATTCGCCCGTGCCTTTTTCCATGCGGTCGAGCGCAATGGCCACTGCGGCAGGCGTTGCGCCTTCGGCCTCAATCAGTTTGACCGACTCACGCACGGATGTACCGGCGGAAATCACATCATCGATAATCAGCACGCGGCCTTTCAAAGGCGCGCCTACCAACACACCGCCCTCGCCGTGGTCTTTGGCTTCTTTGCGGTTGTAGGCAAACGGTACGTTTACGCCTTTTTCCGCCAACATCATCGCTGTTGCCGCCGCCAAAATAATGCCTTTATAGGCTGGGCCGAACAGCATATCGAACTTCACGCCGCTGGCAATAATGGCTTCGGCGTAAAACTTCGCCAGCTGCAAAGTCGATGCGCCGTCATTGAACAAACCGGCATTGAAAAAATAAGGCGACTGACGGCCGGCCTTAGTCGTAAATTCACCGAATTTCAACACGTTTTGTGCCAAAGCGAATTTGAGGAAGTCTTGACGGAAATCGGACATTTGGGTTCTCTCGAAAGATGTTGATTTATCAAAGAAACGATTATAAAGGATTCATGCGGAAAAATCAGGCTGTCTGAAAACAGGTTCAACCCTGCTTTAAACCGACTTGCCCTATTCCCTTTCAAACCTACAAGGCGGCATTACCGTTTTATCCCAGCAATCAAAACGGATTATTCCCGATGATACGGATGGTTGTGCAAAATCGAAACGGCGCGATAAAGCTGCTCGGTCAGCAAAACGCGCACCATGCCGTGCGGCAAGGTCAGGCTGGAAAGGCGCATCATCATATTTGCCTGCTGCTTCAAACGGTCGGTCATGCCGTCTGCGCCGCCGATAATAAAGCAGACGTGTTCGCCGTTTTGCTGCCAGCCTTTCAAATGTTGCGCCAATTCGACCGAAGTCGGCGCTTTGCCGCGCTCATCCAATACCACCAAAAACGCGCCCTGCGGTATGGCTTCCAGCAGGCGTTTTTCTTCAGCCGCCATGCCCTGAGCCGCATTCACACCCGCGCCGCGTTTCTCTGGCTTGATTTCTTTCAGCGCATAATTGACATCGCGCCCGAAGCGTTTGGCATACTCGCCGACGGCTTCATCCACCCAACGCGGCATTTTCGTGCCGACAGCCAAGACGGTGATATTCATGGAGTATCCTTTTGTTATCGAATTGTCGGTTGGATATTATGATCAAGCAAGTTCTCAACCTTTTCAACCCATGAACCAATACCCGCGCAACCGACTGAAAATAAAAGGCCGTCTGAAAGCCGAATGTATCCCGTTCGGCTGTTTCAGACGGCCTTTTAATGATTAGCAGTGAACCAGTGTACCTTCGTTTTCGCCGGTTACCACGCGTTTGAGCGAGCCTTCTTTAGCAATGCCGAATACCACGATATTGAGTTTGCGTTCGCGACAGAGGGCGAAAGCGGTGGCATCCATCACTTTGAGGTTTTTCAACAAGGCTTCGTCAAAAGTAATGGTTTCGTAGCGTGTTGCAGATGGGTCTTTTTTCGGGTCTGCGGTGTACACACCGTCAACATTGGTGGCTTTGAGCATCACGTCGCAGTTCATTTCCGCGCCGCGCAATGCGGCGGCAGTGTCGGTCGTGAAGAATGGGTTACCGGTACCGGCGGCGAAAATCACGACTTTGCCTTCTTCCAAATATTGAATGGCTTTAGGACGGGCGTAAGTTTCAGCGATTTGCTGCATAGACAGTGCTGATTGAACACGCGCTTTGATGCCCAAGGTTTCAAATGCATCTTTGAGTGCCAAGGCGTTCATAACGGTCGCCATCATGCCCATGTAGTCGGCAGTGGCGCGGTCCATGCTGCCTGCTTGTGCAGATACGCCGCGGAAAATGTTACCGCCGCCGACAACGATACCGACTTGCACGCCCATTCTCACGATTTCGGCAATTTCGCCGACAGTTTGAACGATGGTATCATGATTGATGCCGAATGGATCAGAGCCCATCAGGGATTCGCCGGAGAGTTTCAGTAATACACGTTTGTATTTGATTTGCTGTGTCATGGGATACCTTGCTTTCTTGAATGTCGTCGGTCGGAGTTGGGCCGTCTGAATTTCAAACGGTCGGATTACAATGATATGGTGTGTCGTTCTATTATTGTTTTGTTTTCAGACGGCCTGAATATTCGGTCGTCTTAAAATAGGTACCGTAAACGGTTTTCTCAAAAAAAAGCACCCTGATTCGTTTGGAATCTAGGTGCTTTCTTTTTCATAAGTGCCTTACACTTTAGCAGCGGCAGCAACTTCGGCTGCGTAGTCAACAACGGCTTTCTCGATACCGTCGCCTACTTTGTAGCGTACGAAGCTAACCACTTCAGTGCCGTTTTCTTTAGCGAATTGGGCAACAGTTTGGTCAGGGTTCATCACGAACGCTTGGCCGTTCAGAGTGATTTCAGCCAAGAATTTGCGGATACGGCCTTCAACCATTTTAGCGGCGATGTCGGCAGGTTTGCCGGAAGCGATAGCTTGCTCGGTGTAGATGTGGCGTTCTTTTTCAACGGTTTCAGCATCTACTTCGGCTTCGCTTACGCATTGTGGTTTAGCGGCAACGATGTGCATACCGATTTTGCGTGCTACGTCTTCAGAGCCTTTGTACTCAACCAATACGCCTTCAGTAGCCAAAGCACCGTGGATGTAGGCAACCAGTTGGTTGGCAGTGTCGATCACTTGGAAGCGGCGAACAGACATATTCTCGCCCAATTTAGCGATGATGGCTTTGCGTTCTACTTCAACCAGTTCGCTCAGCTCTTCAACAGAAGCCGGTTTTTTCTCGGCAGCAGTTTTAGCAACGAAGTTGGCAAATTCTACGAAGCCGGCGTCTTTAGCAACGAAGTCGGTTTCGCAGTTTACTTCAACCAATGCGCCGACATTGCCGTTGATCGCGTAAGCCAATACGCCTTCGGCAGCAGTACGGCCAGCCAGTTTACCGGCTTTCGCACCAGATTTAATACGCAGGATTTCTTCGGCTTTGTCGAAGTTTCCTTCAGCTTCAACCAAGGCTTTTTTGCATTCCATCATGCCCAGGCCGGTAGCGGCGCGCAGGTCGGCAACCATTTTTGCAGTAATTTCTGCCATTTTGAATCTCCTAGATTTTTGGGAACACGGCCATTGCCGTGTTTGGAAATAGTGGCCGTCTGAAACGGATTTCAGAACGGGATTTGAGAAAAGGGGCATAACGCCCCCTCTTCTGTGTACCGAATTACTCGGCAGCAGCTTCTTGGGCAGCGGCTACAGTTTCTTGCAGCGCTTGGTTTTTGCCTTCCAAAACTGCGTCAGCGATGCCGCGGCAGTACAGGCGGATGGCTTTAGCGGAGTCATCGTTACCAGGGATAACGTATTTCACGCCGTCAGGGCTGTTGTTGGTATCGACTACGGCGATAACAGGGATGCCCAATTTTTCAGCTTCAACCAGAGTACCTTTTTGGTAGCCGGTATCGATAACGAAAATCGCGTCAGGCAGGCCTTTCATGTTTTTGATACCGCCCAAAGAACGTTCCAGTTTTTCAACATCGCGTTGCATTTCCAGAATTTCTTTTTTGTTGAAACCGCCTTCAGCAGCGTTTTCCAGGGCAGCAGTTTTTTCTTCCAGGCGTTTGATGGATTGCTTAACGGTTTTGTAGTTAGTCAGCATACCACCCAACCAGCGGTAATCAACGAAAGGCATACCGGCACGGGTAGCTTCTTCGCGGATAATGTCGCGGGCTTGGCGTTTGGTACCTACGAACAATACTGTACCTTTGTTGGCAACCAGACGACGTACGGCTTCTTGCGCCTCTTGGAACATCGGCAGGGTTTTTTCCAAGTTTACGATATGGATTTTGTTGCGCGCACCGAAAATGTATTGGGCCATTTTCGGGTTCCAGAAACGGGTTTGGTGACCGAAGTGAACACCGGCTTCAATCATCTGACGCATAGTAATTTGAGACATGTTATTTCCTTGAAAGGGTTAAAGAGCACACATTCAATCGCATAGAACTTGATAGGCGGCGCCTATTGTCAAGCACCCTTCGGCGAAAGTGGGCATAAGTTTTAAAAAAATAAAAGCGTGTTTCCCAAATGGAAAACTGACGGATTATAGCGGATAAGAGGCCGTCTGAAAAGGGATTTCATACCTTTCCGTCCTGTTTTTCATCCGTCTGTACCGCCTTTTGGCGGGCCGCTTCAAACTCCGCCTGCTCCTGCCGTTTCATCCGGCGGTTGCGGCGGCGGATGGTCACGACAAAGACCGTGAACACAGTAGGCAACACCGCCCAAAAAACCAAATAAATCAACGCGCGCGCAATACTCGGCTGCGCGGCGGAAAACATCACGGCAACAAAAAGATAGCCGATGGCGACAATGTGCCACATCGTGTGCGTCCTGTTTGAATGTTAACAAAATCGTTATAATCGCAACATTCTACCGCAATCCCGAAAGGCCGTCTGAAAATGAGGAATCCCGAAAAATCGGCACTACGCAAACAGTTCCGCCGCGCACGCGCCCAAATGAGCGCCGCCGAGCGAAACGCCGCCACCGAAACCATCAACCGCCTGCTCAAGCCCTACATCAAAAAAGGACGGAAAATAGGCGTGTATTGGCCGATGGGCAAGGAGTTGCGATTGGACGGCTTTGTCCGTGCCGCACAAAAACGCGGCGCAAAACTCTACCTGCCCTATATCGAACCGAACACGCGGCGGATGTGGTTCACCCCCTACCCTGCCGACGGCGCCAAACAAGAACGCAAACGCGGCCGCGCCAAATTGCATGTCCCCCAATTCACCGGCAAAAAAATCCGCGTCCACCAACTCAGCCTGCTGCTGGTCCCCATCGTTGGCATCGACAAACGCGGCTACCGCCTCGGACAAGCCGGCGGCTATTACGACGCCACCCTCTCCGCCATGAAATACCGCCTGCAAACCCGAACACTGGGCGTAGGCTTCGGCTGCCAACTGACCGACACACTGCCGCGCGAACCGCACGACCTGCCGTTGGACGGGTTTGTATCGGAGTCGGGCGTGCTGGTGTTCAAACATCATTAATCAATAGCTTTCAGACGACCTCAAAAAAGCCGTCCGTTAAGACACTATAAAAGATCGTCTGAAAAATCAAACCATCAAATACAAAGGAAACCACATGGCTGATTTTTCATCCGCTCCCGTTTTGTCCTTCGATCGCGTCCGTCTCGAACCTTTAACAACGGCACACGAAGCCGGTTTGCGCGAAGCAGTTTGCGACGGCGAAGTTTGGAAGCTGAACGTAACCACCGCGCCCGAACCCCACCAAGTAGCTGACTATATCCGCACCGCCATACAAACCCGCCTCGCCTTTGCCGTCATCGACGAAGACACGGGAAAAATTGTTGGCTCGACTTCGCTTTACCACATCGACCCCGCCATCCCACGCCTCTACATCGGTTTCACATGGTATGCCCTGTCGGCACAGCGCACGCACATTAATACCACCTGCAAAATCATGTTGCTCGACTACGTTTTCGACACTTTAAACTGCCGTTGCGCCTGCTGGCAGACCGACAACCTCAACACCGCCTCCCAACGCGCCATCGAACGCTTGGGTGCACACCAAGACGGCATCTTGCGCTGCCACAAGCTGCGGAAAGACGGCAGCGTGCGCGATACGGTTGAATACAGCCTGCTGCGTGAGGAATGGCCGCAGGCAAGGGTAAAACTGCTCGAAAAAGCGGCAGCTTATGACGCGTCCTGAAAAAACGTTTTCTTCTTCATTTTTTCATCAGAACACGCCCATCTTGCTGAAAATCCGAACTCTTTAAAAATTAATGAAATAAGGTGCAACACCGTCAATCCCCTGATAAATAAAGGCCGTCTGAACATTTCAGACGGCCTTTATTCGGATTAAACCTTACTTCGCATCTTTAAATCCGCGTTTCAAATGCACCATCAGCAATGCAACGGCGGCAGGCGTTACGCCGGAAATGCGGCTGGCTTGGCCGACGGTTTCGGGTTTGTGTTGATTGAGCTTTTGCTGCACTTCTGCCGACAAACCTTTGACTTTGCTGTAATCGATATCCTCGGGCAGCTTTAAGGTTTCGATGTCGCGGCGGCTGTCGATTTCTTCGTTTTGGCGGTCGATATAGCCTTGGTATTTGACTTGGATTTCGACTTGTTCGACCACGCTGTCGGCAAGCGCGGTTTCAGGTTGGGCGTCGGGCAGGGTCATCAGCGCGGCGTAGTCGAGGTTCGGGCGGCGCAGGAGGTCGTGCAGGTTTGCTTCACGGCTGAGTTTTTGGCCGAATACGCGCAGCTGCTCTTCTTCGGCGAGTTTTTGCGGTGTGTACCACGTTGTTTTCAAACGTTGGATTTCGCATTCGATGGCTTCGCGTTTTTCGTTGAACATACGCCATTGTTCTTCACTCACCAAGCCGATTTTGTAGCCGTCTTCGGTCAGTCGCATGTCGGCGTTGTCTTCCCTGAGTTGCAGGCGGTATTCGGCGCGGCTGGTGAACATGCGATAAGGCTCGTTCACGCCTTTGGTGATGAGGTCGTCCACCAATACGCCGAGATAGGCTTGTTCGCGGCGCAGCAGGAGCGGGTCTTGTTCGCGGATGTATTGCACGGCATTTGCACCTGCGAGCAGGCCTTGCGCGGCGGCTTCTTCGTAGCCGGTCGTGCCGTTGATTTGTCCGGCGAAGAAGAGGCCTTGGATGGTTTTGGTTTCGAGGCTGGCTTTGAGGTTGCGCGGGTCGAAGTAGTCGTATTCGATGGCGTAGCCGGGGCGCAGGATATGGGCGTTTTCGAGGCCTTTCATGCTGCGCACGAGGGCGATTTGAATGTCGAACGGCAGGCTGGTGGAGATACCGTTTGGATAGTATTCATGCGTGGTCAGACCTTCGGGTTCGAGGAAAATCTGGTGGCTGTCTTTGTCGGCGAAGCGGTTGATTTTGTCTTCGATAGACGGACAATAACGCGGACCCACGCCTTCGATTTTGCCGGTAAACATCGGGCTGCGGTCGAAGCCTGAGCGGATGATGTCGTGGGTTTGCGTGTTGGTATGCGTAATCCAGCAGGACACTTGGCGCGGGTGCATATCGGCGCTGCCGCGTACGGACATTACGGGCACAGGCGTGTCACCGGGCTGTTCGGTCAGTTGGGAGAAGTCAATCGTGCGTCCGTCAATACGCGGTGGCGTGCCGGTTTTCAGACGGCCTTGAGGCAGGTTCAATTCACGCAAACGGCCGCCCAAGGATTTGGCGGCGGGATCGCCGGCGCGGCCGCCTTCGTAGTTTTCCAAACCGATATGGATTTTGCCGGACAAAAACGTGCCGGCGGTCAATACGACGGAGCGTGCTTTAAATTCCACGCCCATCGCGGTAACCACGCCGCTGATGCGTTCGCCGTCGAGCGTTACGTCTTCGACGGCTTGCTGGAAAAGATCGAGGTTTTCTTGGTTTTCCAACATTTCACGGATGGCGGCTTTATATAGGATACGGTCTGCCTGCGCGCGCGTGGCTCGTACTGCCGCGCCTTTGCTGGCATTCAATCGGCGGAACTGGATACCGGATTTGTCGGTTGCCAATGCCATTGCGCCGCCGAGCGCGTCGAGTTCGCGTACGAGGTGACCTTTGCCGATACCGCCAATGGAAGGGTTGCACGACATTTGGCCGAGGGTTTCGATGTTGTGTGAGAGCAGCAGGGTTTGCGCACCCATGCGTGCGGCGGCAAGCGCGGCTTCGGTACCGGCATGGCCGCCACCGACGACAATCACGTCGTAGGTTTTGGGGTAAATCATGTAAGTCATGTTTATGTGTTCTGTAAAGGTTTCAGACGGCCTTTTGTTGATCAGGCCGTCTGAAAAGTGGAATCAAATCTTAAAAAACCAAGCTTAAAAGGTATAGCCTGTTTCCAATTCGTCATCGCCGACCAATTCGACCAGCAACGCATAAAGCGGCGCCAAATCATTATAACGGCGCGATACGCGGCGCAAGTAGTTCAAGAAGCGCGGAATTTCCGGGCGGTATTTGTCTTTGCCGTCGCGGTAGTACAGGCGGGCAAAAATACCGGCCACTTTCAAATGGCGTTGTACACCCATCCATTCAAACCAGCGGTAGAACTCGTCAAACTCGGCAGGTACAGGCAGCTGGGCAGCGCGTGCTTTTTCCCAGTAACGGATGACCAAGTCCAATACAAATTCTTCTTCCCATTCGATAAACGCATCACGCAGCAGCGACACCAAATCATAGGAAATCGGGCCGTAAAGCGCGTCTTGGAAGTCCAACACGCCCGGGCGGCCTTTTGCCAACATCAGATTGCGGACGATAAAGTCGCGGTGGACATAAACTTTAGGTTGCTCCAATAAGGGCGACAACAGTGTATCGACGGTTTGCTGCCACAACTGGCGTTGCTTGAAGGTCAGCTCGCGGCCCAATTCTTTGGCCACAAACCATTCGGGGAACAAGTTAATCTCGCGTAGCATGACTTCGCGGTCATATTCCGGCAGTTTGCCGGGCTGGCTGGCCTTTTGCAGTTCGATCAGTTCGTCGATGGCTTCGAGCAACAGGGCTTTGTGGGCGGTTTCGCTGTTTTCCTGATTCATGGCGGTCAGGAATGTGGTATTGCCCAAATCGTTCAGCACCATAAAGCCCAACGCTTCATCCACATGAAGCACTTGCGGCACATTGACCATGTTAAACAGTTTTTGCACTTTCAAATAAGGCGCAACACTCATCTTCTCAGGAGGCGCGTCCATACAGATAACGGTCTGGCCGTCTGAAAACGTCGCACGGAAATAACGGCGGAAGTCGGCATCGGCTGCCGCAAAACTCAATTCGAACGGCTGGTTCGGGTAAACAGACTCCAGCCAGTTTTGTAATTCGGTTTGTCGTTGCATAGCGGTATCGCAGAATTTCAGGTTACAATAACCGCTATTCTAACTGGCAAACCGATTTAAGGGGCGATTTTGGCTCGTTTATTTTCACTCAAACCCTTGGTACTCGCCTTAATTATGGGCTTTGGCGCAACAGCCGTGCGCGCGGAAGATGCTTCTGTTCCGCAGGCGGAAGACTATACCCCTGCCCACACCGCCACATCTAAACCGGCAAAAACCAGCCAAAGCGAAGCTGATCCGCTTTCCTTGGGCAGCACTTGCCTGTTTTGCGACCACGAAGATGCCAAGCCGGCCGAAACCGCTGAAATCAAACGCAGCGGCGAGCCTGCCCTGCCTGCCGATTACACCCGCGTCAACGCCGATAAAATAGAAGGTCAGACCCAAGTCGGCGTCCGTGCTGAAGGCGACGTCATTGTCGAGCGCAATGCCGATATTCTCAATGCCGATTGGGCGCAATACGACCAAGCCACCGATACCATTACCGCCGGCGACCGTTTTACCCTGTATCAAAACGGTTCGACCGTATCCGGCGACCAATTGGTTTACAACCTCAAAGACCAAACCGGTTCCGGCACTGCCGTACGCCTCAATACCGAACAAGGCGGCCGCCGCCTTCAAAGTGTCAGCGAAAAAGCCGAACTCAAAGGCAAAGGCCTCTACAAACTCATCAATACCAAATTCAACACCTGTTCGCCCGGCGATGCCAGCTGGTATATCCAAGCGCAAAGCATTGAAGCCGATGAATCGACAGGTATCGGCGTAGCCAAACACGCTTCGCTCGTATTCGGCGGCGTCCCTGTCCTCTACACGCCTTGGGCGGACTTCCCCATCAACGGCAACCGCAAAAGCGGCCTGCTCGTTCCGACCATTGCCACAGGTTCAGACGGCCTTGAGCTGAGCCTGCCCTACTACTTCAACCTTGCGCCGAATTTGGATGCCACCATCCGCCCGGGCATTATCAGCAAACGCGGTGTGCAACTGGGCGGCCAAGTCCGTTATCTGCAACCGAATTACAGCGGCGAAGTCGATGGCGACTGGATGCCGAACGACCAAAAAAGCGTCCACAACAACCGCTACCAGTTCAAATGGAAACACCAGCAGCAGCTGAACAGCAAAATCAGCGGTGGCATCAACTACAACCAAGTTTCCGACGATGATTACTACCGCGACTTCTACGGCCGCGAAGACATCGCGCGCAACGTCAACCTCGACCGTCAGGCATGGCTCAATTACAGCGACAAACTGTTGGGCGGCAGCTTCGACGGCTCGTTGCGCGTACAAAAATATCAAACGCTGGCCAACCAAGACGGTTATAAAGACGAGCCTTATGCCATCATGCCCCGCCTGACCGGCCGTTGGCAAAGCCATATCGGCAAGGCGCAACTCAACGTATTAGGCCAATTCACCCGCTTTGATCACGACACCAAGCAAGACGGCAGCCGCGTGGTACTCTACCCGAGCGTCAAATGGGATTTCCACAACCAATGGGGCTACATCCGACCTAAAGTCGGCGTACATGCCACTTATTACAGCCTCAACAGTTTCAACGGTCAAAGCGGCCGCAATGTCAGCCGCGTTCTGCCGATTATCAATATCGACAGCGGCCTGACTTTCGAGCGCAGGGCTCGACTCTTCGGCGGAGAATACCTGCAAACGCTTGAACCGCGCCTGTTTTACAACTACATTCCGACCAAGTCCCAAAACGACCTGCCTAATTTCGACAGCTCCGAAAACAGCTTTACCTATTCGCAGCTGTTCCGCGAAAACCTGTATTCGGGCAACGACCGCATCAATTCGGCCAACAGCCTGACACTGGCCACACAAAGCCGTATCCTCAACCCCAACACCGGTGCGGAACTCTTCCGTGCAGGTATCGGCCAGAAGTTTTATTTCAAAAAAGACAACGTCCTGCCTGACGGCAACGTCAGCAATTATCCGCGCAGCCAATCCGACTGGGTAGCCTTTGCACACGGCAACCTTACTCCGAGCACACGCATTGATTTGGACATCCACTACAACCAAAACTTAAGCCGTGCCGAGAGCTACGCCGCAGGGATTACCTACAACCCCGAACCCGGCAAAGTCTTAAGCGCGCGCTACAAATACGGACGCAACGAGCGCATTTATCTGCAAGCCAACGGCGACTATTTCTACGACAGGCTCAGCCAAGTCGACCTTGCCGCCCAATGGCCGTTGAGTAAAAACCTGTACGCCGTTGCCCGTTACAACTACGAAATCGAAGCCAAAAAACCGCTGGAAATGCTCATCGGTGCAGAATACAAAAGCAACTGCGGCTGCTGGAGCGCGAGCTTGGTCGGCCAACGCTATGTTACCGGCGAAAACAGCCACAAAAACGCCGTATTCTTCAACCTCCAACTCAAAGACTTGAGCAATATCGGCAACAACCCATTCGAAAAACTCCGCTTAGCCATTCCCGGTTACAGCAAAACCAACGAGGTAGTCAAACAATGAACTTCAAACCCCTGATTCTCGTCGCCGCACTCACTCTCGCAGTAGGCGCACACGCCGCCCCTAAAGCCAAAGCGACCAAAGCGCGTGCCAACAAAACTCCAGTCGTCAGCGCCACCACCATGCCTGCCGTACAAAGCGGCGTACATCTTTCAGACGGCATTGCCGCGGTTGTCGACAACGAAGTCATTACCCACCGCCAAGTAGAACAAGCCGTAGCACAAGCGCGTCAAACCATGCCGAAAGGCACACAAATGGACGCCAACGAGCTGCGCCAACAGGTTTTGGCACAAATGATCAACCAATCCCTGATCCTCCAAGCAGGCAAACGCCGCAACATCCAAGCGACCGATAGCGAAATCGAAGCCGTTATCGCGCACAACCCCAACATCAAAAATCCGTCTGCCGCCGTCCGTCAAGACATCGCCGACAGCATTATTGTTGAAAAAGTGCGCCAACAGGCCATCATGCAAAACAGCCGCGTGAGCGACTCCGAAGTGGCACGTTACATCGAGCAGGCCAAACAACAAGGCGCCACCCTGCCTGAAGCAGACCCTGTGCGCCAATACCATGCCCAACACATCCTCATTAAAGCCGACAACGATAACGCCGCCGTCGGCGCAGAAAGCACCATCCGCAAAATCTACTCACAAGCCCGCAGCGGCGCAGATTTCGGCGGTTTGGCACGCCAATACTCGCAAGACAGCAGCGCCGGCAATGGCGGCGATTTGGGCTGGTTTGCCGACGGCATGATGGTTGCCCCATTTGAAGAAGCCGTCCACAAACTCAAACCCGGCCAAATCAGCGCCCCTGTCCGCACCCAATTCGGCTGGCACATCATCAAGCTGAACGACGTCCGCGAAGCAGGTACGCCTGAAGAGCGTCAACAAAACGCCGTCCGCCAATACCTGTCCCAACAAAAAGCGCAACAGGCGACCACCAACCTCCTGCGCGAACTGCACAGCAGCTCCTACGTTGACGTACGCTAATCGCGCGTATTGTTAAAAAGACAAGAATCGGTACAATAAGGCCGTCTGAAACCTATTTTCAGACGGCCTTTTTCCCTTTTACTTAAACAACCCATTGATTAAAGCACCCCATCATGCCCATCCGCCCCAACTGGCAAGCCGCCACTCTGCTGCAAGCCGAAGAAACCGCCCTTACTTCCGCCCACACCGGCCGCACCTACCGCATTCAAGCCGCGGCACTCGGCGAGCGTCCGACAGGCGGCTATCCCGTGCTGTATATCCTTGACGGTGATGCCTTTTTCCCCGCCATCCTCAATATGGCGCAATCCCTGCTCATCAACCCCATCACCAAAAGCCATGCCGCCTGTCTGATTGTCGGCATCGGTTACACCGGCGGCACCATCCGCGACTTAAGCCAACGCGCACTCGACTACACGCCGCCGCTGCCCGACAACGCGCCCGAATCCGAACGTAAACAATACGGCCAAGCCGACCGCTTCAGCCGCTTTATCGATGACGAACTCTCCTCCCTGCTCGACGGTAAATACCGCATCGATACCCAAAACCAAGCTGTCTTCGGCCATTCGTTCGGCGCCTTGTACGGCCTCTATTCCCTGTTCACCCGCCCCGAACGCTTCCGCCATTATTTGCTGGTGTCACCGTCTATCTGGTGGCAAGACCGCCGCGTACTCGATTGGCTGCCCGACACTTTGCCACAAGGAATCGGCATCCGCCTTGGCGCAGGCGAACATGAAGGCAGAAACAACCGCCCCGACCAAACCAGCAGCGGCATGGTTGCACAAGCCAAAATTCTTGCCGGCACTTTGCACCACCTCGGCGCAGATGTCCGCTTCACCCTCTACCCCAACGCCAATCACGGCAACGCCCCGTTTTACGCCCTGACCGACAGCATCGAATATTTGCGCAGCGCATGGCAGCGTTGAAGCAGGTTTGCCAAACATTGAGGCCGTCTGAAACGCAAACACCAAAGCGTCTTGAACCTATTGGGTCAATTTAAAACCCTCTAAAATCCAATCAAAAAAGGCCGTCTGAAATCTATTGTTCAGACGGCCTTTGATATACGGTTTGCCAATCAGCCATTATCCCTGCTTTTTCCATTCCAAAGCCAAATCATACAGCGCCTTTTTATTCTCGCCGGTAATCTTAGCGGCAAGCTCGGCGGCTTGTTTGGTCGGCAACTCGGCCGCAAGGATTTTCATGGTATTTTGCGCCGCTTCAGGCAAATCGCTGTGTTTCTCTTTCACGGCAGGGTGCAACACCAGCACCATCTCGCCACGCGTTTGGTTGCTGTCGTTTTTAAGAGCGGCTTGGATTTCGGCAACCGTACCGCTGAGGAAGGTTTCAAATGTTTTGGTGATTTCGCGCGCCAAAGTCAAACGGCGTTCGGGGAACTGCGCGACCATATCCGCAAGGCTTGCCTCGATGCGGTGCGGCGTTTCAAACATCACAATCGGAAAATCGGCTTCCGCCCATTTGGCCAGCAGCTTTTGGCGTTCGCCGGCCTTAGGCGGCAGGAAACCGTTGAAGTAAAAATCTGATTCCGTCACACCGGCCACGCTCAACGCCCCCATGACCGCGCTTGCGCCGACCACAGGCACCACTTTAAATCCGGCTTCGCGCACGCGGGCGGCAAGTTTCGCACCGGGATCGCAAACCGCAGGCGTGCCCGCATCCGAAACTTGGGCGACGCTCAGGCCGTCTGAAAGATGGGCGATAATTTTATCGGCCATTTGCTGCTCGTTGTGTTCGCGCACGCTCACGAGTTTGCCCTGAATGCCGTACGCACTCAAAAGTTGGGCGGTAACACGGGTGTCCTCGGCGCAGATAATGTCGGCCTTTTGCAGAACGGCCAGCGCGCGCAGCGTTATGTCGGCTAAATTGCCGATGGGTGTGGCGACAACGTATAATGTCTGTTTTTCGATGCTGTCGACGGCTTTTTGCAGGTGTTTTGTGTACATAGATTCAAGGCCGTCTGAAACGGCGTCTCTTTAAAAACAATGATTATATAACGGGTAAACTTTTCATGCGCTTAAACCACAAACAGGGGGCGGCGGCCGAAGATGCGGCGCTGGCATTCCTGCTAGGCAAAGGCTGCTCGCTGCTGGCGCGGAACTGGCATTGCGCCTACGGCGAAATCGATTTAATCGTCAAAAACGGCGGTACGATTGTGTTTGTTGAAGTAAAATACCGCAAAAACCGAGGTTTCGGTGGTGCCGCATACAGCATCTCGCCGTCCAAATTATTGAAATTGCAACGAAGTGTAGAGTATTATCTGCAAAAGCACGGGTTAAACCATGCGCCCTGCCGCCTGGACGCGGTACTGATCGAGGGCGACGGCCCGCCCGAATGGATTCAAAATATTACAGGTTAACCTCATGACAACATTACAAGAACGCGTTTCCGCACATTTTGCCGAGAGCATCCGCGCCAAGCAGGAAGCTGAAAAAGTACTGGTCGAGCCGACCGCACAGGCCGCCGAGCTGATGCTGCAATGCCTGATGAACGACGGCAAAATCCTGGCCTGCGGCAACGGCGGTTCGGCTGCCGACGCGCAACACTTCGCCGCCGAAATGACCGGCCGTTTTGAAAAAGAACGTATGGAATTGGCCGCTGTCGCGCTGACGACGGACACTTCCGCCCTGACTGCCATCGGCAACGACTACGGTTTCGACCACGTATTCAGCAAACAAGTGCGCGCGCTCGGACGTGCCGGCGACGTATTGATCGGCATCTCCACCTCCGGCAATTCCGCCAACGTTATCGAAGCCATCAAAGCGGCACACGAACGCGATATGCACGTCATCGCCATGACCGGCCGCGACGGCGGCAAAATCGCCGCCATGCTCAAAGATACCGACGTTTTGCTCAACGTCCCTTATCCGCGTACTGCCCGCATTCAGGAAAACCATATCCTGCTGATTCACGCCATGTGCGACTGCATCGACTCCGTCCTGCTTGAAGGCATGTAACCCTTTCTTTTCAGACGGCCCTCCCTTAAAGGCCGTCTGAACACCCAACCGTCCATACCCAAGGAAAAGGATATGAAGAATATCAAACGCTACGCCCTCCCCGTTCTGACTGCGACCCTCTTGAGCCTGAGTCTGAGCGGCTGCGTCGGCGCACTGATCGGCGGTGCTGCCGTCGGCACCAAATCCGCCGTCGACCGCCGCACCACAGGCGCGCAAACCGACGACAACGTTATGGCCCTGCGCGTCGAAACTACCGCACGCTCCTACCTGCGCCAGAACAACCAAGTCGAAGGCTACAAGCCCAAACTGAACGTTGTCGGCTACAACCGCCACCTGCTCCTGCTCGGCCAAGTGGCTACCGAAGGCGAAAAACAATTTGTTGAACGCATCGCCCGTTCCGAACAAGCCGCAGAAGGCGTGTACAACTACATCACCGTTGCCTCACAAGCGCGTTCACTCGGCGATGTGACCAACGATACTTGGGGCACATCCAAAGTCCGCGCCACCCTGTTGGGTCTCAGCCCGGCCACCCAAGCACGCGTCAAAATCGTGACTTACGGCAACGTGACCTATGTGATGGGCATCCTCACGCCTGACGAGCAAGCCCGCGTGACCCAAAAAGTCAGCACGACCGTCGGCGTACAAAAAGTCGTGACCCTCTATCAAAACTACGTTGCCAACTGATTCACAGGCAACCCGGGGCCGTCTGAATATTCAGACGGCCATTCCTCCAACAATTACCTGCCACATCATGTCCAAGAATAATAAAACCCCTTTCCAACTTAAGCCCAAACACTTAATCCGCGCTTTATTCCTTGTCAGCTTTATCGCCGTCGCCGCCCTCGTCGCCGGCGTATTCAGCACCCTAAACTCCGGCAAAACCGACGTACCCGAAAAAAGTCCTGCCGAACAAACCGACACACGCATTGAAGTTTGGCGCCCCAACGGCACTGTCGAACCTGAAACCGTTCAGCCTGCCAAAGACGGCGACGCAAAAACCGCCTCCGGCAATCCTGTCGTCCCACAGGACGAAAAAGGCGAAAAAGCAGAAGAAGGTGCAAAAAACGACCGCCCCACTACACACCGCAGCAAACGCACAGAAAACAAACGTGCTGAAGCCGACAAATCAGAAAAAACACAATCCGACAACAGCAACCCTGCCGCTCAAAACACACCTCAAGCAGACAGCCAGCCGGTAGAAAACAAAGCCGCAAGCAATAAACCTGCCGCACAAGCAGTAGAAAACAAACCGGAAAAAGCCAAAGCCCCCGAGTCCAAGCCGACTCCGAAAGCCGAGCCTGAGGCCAAACCACAAGCCAAACCGCGCAATAAAGACAATCTCGACAACCTGTTTTAAACAGACGGCACACCCGTCCCGTTCAGACGGCCTCCATGCCGTCTGAAACAAGAAGGAAACCTCATGGACAAAGTCATCATCAAACCCCCCGAAGAAATCGAAAAAATGCGCGAACTCGGCCGCTTGGTCGCCGAAGCCCTCGATTACATCGGCCAATTCGTCAAACCCGGCGTAACCACCAACGAAATCGACAAACTCGTTTACGACTACCACGTCAACGTTCAAGGCGGTTATCCGGCTCCCCTCAACTACGGCAACCCGCCCTACCCGAAATCCTGCTGCACCTCCGTCAACCACGTCATCTGCCACGGTATTCCCGACGACAAGCCGCTGAAAGAAGGCGACATCGTCAACATCGACCTGACCATTAAAAAAGACGGCTTCCACGGCGATTCCAGCCGTATGTTTACCGTCGGCAAAGTCTCCCCGATTGCCCAACGCCTGATCGACGTGACCCACGCCTCCATGATGGCGGGTATCGAAGCGGTCAAACCCGGCGCCACTCTCGGCGACGTCGGTTATGCCTGCCAACAGGTTGCCGAAAATGCCGGCTACTCCGTAGTACAGGAATTCTGCGGACACGGCATCGGCCGCGGCTTCCACGAAGCGCCGCAAGTAGTCCACTACGGCCGCAAAGGCGAGGGCCTCGTCCTCAAACCAGGCATGATTTTCACCATCGAGCCGATGATCAACCAAGGCAAACGCCATCTGCGCATCCTGAACGACGGTTGGACAGTGGTCACCAAAGACCGTTCCCTCTCCGCCCAATGGGAACACGAAGTTTTGGTTACCGAAACCGGCTACGAAATCCTCACCATCAGTCCTGCCACCGGCAAGCCTTAAACTTGAAAAATTTTCAGGCCGTCTGAAAATACAGATTCAGACGGCCTGAAATTTATCCGTTTTCCCGACCCGTCAAACCGAATAAATGCTCGAAATTAAGTTTTTACCCATAATGAATTGTTTAGTTATGTAAAAATTTGCCCACGCCATATTTAAGATAATCGCATAATTTAATGATTTATATGCCAAAAATTATACGAAATAATGAATTAAGAAATATTTACACAAATTATGGCAAACAGCGGCAAACTTCTTTCGAATATACTGTCTAATTATCTAGATCAGTCATTTGCAATACGCCCACATATCACCCCAAAAGCCTACAGGAAAAGGGATGCCGGCATTCTTGCAGACCCATTTTTATGCCTAGAGGCATGCAACAAATACCACAATAAGGAAGATTCATGAAATCGTTCGAAAAAATTGAAAACATCCGCGATATCCGTAAAAAACTCGGCCTGAACCAAATGGACTTCTGGAGCCGCATCGGTGTGACTCAATCCGGTGGTTCCCGTTACGAATCCGGCCGCAATATGCCTAAACCTGTACGCGAATTGCTGCGTTTGGTACACATCGAGCGCGTCGATTTGGCTAAAGTAAACCGTGACGACTTAGCCGTTGCGTCCTTGCTGAAAAACCGCGACCCTGAGTTGTACGCTTCTCTGAAAAAAGAAGCCAAAGCCGACAACAAAGGCAAATAATCAAGCCATTCAAAAGGCCGTCTGAAATTCGTTTTCAGACGGCCTTTTTACTTTCTACACACTAAGGGCATGTCGCATACATGCCCTTTTTCATTTACGGCTGATACTGTTTGAAATAGTCCAACACCGTTTGCGGCAGCCATTGCAGATTCAGACGGCCTTGATCGCGGCTGACAAAGCCGACATGACCGCCGTATGCCGGTTGCAGCAGCGTAACGGCCGAGGACACGTCCCGCCAGGTCGGCAGGGCTTCCGGCGGCAGGAAGGGGTCGTTGACGGCATTAAGCAGCAGCAACGGCGTATCCACGCCTTTCAAAAACGGTTTGCAGGAATTGCGGCGATAGTAATCGTGGCGGTCGGCAAAACCGTGTAACGGCGCGGTAAAGCGGTCGTCAAAATCGCCAAGCGTTTTGCAGTTTTGCCGGCCCAAGGCCGTCTGAAACCGGGGAATCGCTCGGGCTTTCGGCAGCAGCGAATTCAAAAAATAGCGCGTGTAAATCAGTCGCGTCATGCCTTGGTCAAAACGCGTACCGGCCGCCACGGCATCAACCGGTGCGGAAACGACGGCAGAAGCGCGCGGAACGGCATTGCTGCCCTGCTCGCCCAAATATTTGGCCAGGGCATTGCCCCCCAAAGAAACGCCGACGGCGTAAATAGTTGAATAGCGTCGGGCCAGCGTGTTGAGCATAAAGGCAATTTCGGGCGTATCGCCGAGGTGGTAAAACACGGGCGCGGTGTTTTCTATGCCGCCGCAACTGCGGAAATGGGCAACCACGCCGTTCCAACCGCACTGCTGTACGGCTTTCATCAATTCGACCGCGTAATGGCTCTCGCTGCTGCCTTCCAATCCGTGGAACAAAACCACCAACGGCGCATCAGGGTCGGCGCTGTCGACAAAATCGTAGGCAACTTGGGTTTTGCCGGTACTGTCGGGCAGAAGCTCGCGGCGGTAGTCGGGCGCCTTGCCTTGCAGCAGCTTGGCAAACAGGGTGTCGGCATGGCCGTTTCTGAGCCAATAAGGCGTGTTGGGTGAACGTGTATTCATAATTTGTTTCTTCTATTTTTCAGACGGCCTGAAGATGAGCATATACACCAGCAAGGCAGTCAGCGTGCCGTTTGTCCAGCCTGCCCAAACGTCGGTGGGATAATGCACGCCCAAATAAATGCGTGAAAACCCGGTCAACAGGGCAAAGGAAATACCGCCTATCCAAGCGGCGCAGCGGTAGCGCGTGCGGCGGCAAAGCAATATCAGCATGACGGCAATGGCGGCGGAAAACGTACTGTGGCCGCTGGGGAAGGAAAAATTGCTCTCTTCAATCAGGCGCGGCCAAAGCAGCGGGCGTTCGCGGGCAAACCATGCTTTCACAATCAGCATGTTCACAGTCGGCACCAATGCCGCCAACACGCAAAACAGTGCCTCGCGCTTCTTATCGGCAAAATACAGGGCGGCGGCGACTGCGCCGATTAGCGGCACGGCAATCGCGGTTTTGCCCAGATAGTGCAACACGGTGGCAATCGGGTCAAACCATGTACCCGCGTGGGCATGGACGGCGTGCATCAGCGGCGGCTCGAAAGCAAAGCCGCCATATTGCGCCAGCCAAATGCCGATAACGAGGGTCGGCGGTAAAAACAGCAAAGAAGCGAAAGTCAGTGCGCGTTTGGCTTGGGCCGGAGACAAGTGCATTATTCCACCGTTTCTTTCAAAGTCGCGCCAATCGCCTGCAAACCCTGCAACGCATCTGCCCACGCCGCATCCAGCAAGCGGCAGGCCTCGCCTTCCGCTTTGATGCCGAACTCGATATGCGGCGGAATATAACGGCCGTCTGAATCGGTACGGCCCACGGTGGGCAGGCTGTACGAACGGATACCGGCGTAGGCACGCTCAAGATGTTCCATAATCGGCGTAATGCGCGATTCGGGTTGGTCGAACACATACACGCTGCGGCTGTCGCGTTCGGTTTGATTGAAGCGGTCGGCGTAATAAGTTTCCAATACCCATTCGGCCATCGGGTGCGCCATCACGGGGAAGCCGGGGAAGAAATAATGTTCGCGGATGGAAAATCCGGCGATGTTGTTAAACGGATTGGGCACCAATTCCGCACCTTCGGGAAAATCCGCCATTTTCAGGCGTTGGGCGTGTTCCGGCGAATCAAGCGGCTCGCCGCGTTTCAGGGTTACGCCTTCGATAAACTTGGCGGCTTCAGGATGACGGACGACGGGCAAATCCAAAGCAGCCGCTGCGGCTTGGCGGGTGTGGTCGTCAGGCGTAGAGCCGATGCCGCCGGTAACGAAAGTCGGCAGGCCGTCTGAAAAACTGCGGCGCAGTTGTTTGACCAGCAAATCGGGTTCGTCAGGCAGATATTGCACCTGATTGAGCTTCAGCCCGCGCGATTCCAATAAAGATTTGAAAAAGGCGAAATGCTTGTCTTGGCGGCTGCCGTGCAGGATTTCGTCGCCGATGATAATGAGGTTAAAAGCGTTCATTATGAGGTTTCTTTAATGCGGCCTTCCGAACATTCAGACGGCCTATTGCTGACAATGTATTCCATTTATAAGATAATGGTTTCAACTTTTCAAGTCTGGAGAAATTCCCATGAGCCAAAACCATACCATTTTACAAAATCTCCCCGTCGGCCAAAAAGTCGGCATCGCCTTCTCCGGCGGTCTTGATACCTCTGCTGCGCTGTTGTGGATGAAACTCAAAGGCGCGCTGCCTTATGCCTACACTGCCAACCTCGGCCAGCCTGACGAAGACGATTACAACGCCATTCCTAAAAAAGCGATGGAGTACGGCGCAGAAAACGCCCGCCTGATCGACTGCCGCGCACAACTGGCACATGAAGGCATCGCCGCTATCCAATGCGGCGCGTTCCACGTTTCCACCGGCGGCATCGCCTATTTCAACACCACACCTTTGGGCCGCGCCGTTACCGGCACCATGCTCGTCTCCGCCATGAAAGAAGACGATGTGAATATCTGGGGCGACGGCAGCACCTACAAAGGCAACGACATCGAGCGTTTCTACCGCTACGGCCTCTTGACCAATCCCGCGCTGAAAATCTACAAACCTTGGCTCGATCAACAATTTATCGACGAACTCGGCGGCCGCCACGAAATGAGCGAATTTCTGATTGCCAACGGCTTCAACTACAAAATGTCGGTTGAAAAAGCCTACTCTACCGACTCCAACATGCTGGGTGCCACCCACGAAGCCAAAGACTTGGAATTCCTCAACAGCGGCATCAAAATCGTTAAGCCCATCATGGGCGTTGCCTTCTGGGACGAAAACGTCGAAGTCAAACCCGAAGAAGTCAGCGTGCGCTTTGAAGAAGGCGTGCCGGTTGCATTGAACGGCAAAGAATACGCCGACCCTGTCGAACTCTTCCTCGAAGCCAACCGCATCGGCGGCCGCCACGGCTTGGGCATGAGCGACCAAATCGAAAACCGCATCATCGAAGCCAAATCGCGCGGCATCTACGAAGCCCCGGGCATGGCATTATTCCACATCGCCTACGAACGCTTGGTGACCGGCATCCACAACGAGGACACCATCGAACAATACCGCATCAACGGCCTGCGCCTCGGCCGCCTGCTCTACCAAGGCCGCTGGTTTGACAGCCAAGCCCTCATGTTGCGCGAAACCGCACAACGCTGGGTCGCCAAAGCCATTACCGGCGAAGTCACCCTCGAACTGCGCCGCGGCAACGACTACTCGATTCTGAACACCGAATCGCCTAACCTGACCTACCAACCGGAACGCCTGAGTATGGAAAAAGTCGAAGACGCAGCGTTCACACCGCTCGACCGCATCGGCCAACTGACCATGCGCAACCTCGACATCACCGACACCCGCGCCAAACTGGGTATTTACTCGCAAAGCGGTTTGTTGGCATTGGGCGAAGGCTCCGTATTACCGCAGTTGAATAATAAGGAGTAGAATGAGGGGGCTTTAAAGCCCCCTTATTTTTAAAGGAATAAAATGAAAGAATATAAAGCCGTCATTTATCAAGAGAACCTGCTTTCCAGTTTGGTTTTTGGCAGCGCCAAAATCAATCCGGTCAAATTCAGCGATTTCCTCAACAGCCACGCTTCGCAAGGATGGAAGGTCGTTACCATGGAAAAAGACCAGCGCCGCATGCTGCTGTTTTTCGTGCGTGAAGCCTACGTCGTCATTTTGGAAAAAGAACGTGTTTAAACTCGGCGTCTATGCCTGTCTCGGATTGTTCGTCAGCTGGGTGTTGCTCTTGATTTTGCAACTTTGGTTTTCCTTCGTCGATGCCGATTTGTTTCTCAAAATCACCCTGACCATGGCAGGTCTTTTCATTATCATTCTGGCCAGCTTACTGGTCATCAGCCAGTATTTTGCCGAAAAGAAAATGAAGGACGACGGATTTATCAACTGATACTACTTCGGGAAACACCATGTGTGCTTTATCCGAAACCTTGACGCAACATCCTTGTTTAATAGACAAGGCCGTCTGAAATGTAAGTTTCAGACGGCCTGATTACCCTCCTCAAAGCTAACGAATATCATGAAATTCTTTTCCCACTTTTATCTTGAAAACCATATGTATTTCAACGACTACTTGAAATACGTCCTGATTTTCGCCGCCCTCGTCATCCTCCTGCTCGCCGTATCGCAATACCTGCGCCACCGCATGGACACCAAATACCGCGACCTGAGCATAATTGCGCTGTTGCTGCTCATCCTCATCTGCGGCACGCAATATCTTTCGTACAGCGAGCGTCAAAACTTTGCCGCCGATACTTCGCGCATGGTTGGCTTTCTCGATGCCTTGATTGAAAACCAAAAAGTCGAAAAACAAGACATCATCGTCAACAGCACGCGTCTGTCCAACGGCATGATTATCGGCATCAAAAACCAATACTACGAAGTCCATTTCAATCAAGACTTCTCCGCCTACACGCTGACGCCCATCAATTTGGTCAACAACAATATCGAACTCATCGATAAAGAATAACAGGATACACACACATGGAAGCATACTCCCTGCTCGCCCTCAAACTGCTGATGGGTATTTTAGGTTTGATTTTGCAAATCAACCTCTTAGGTAAAGGCAACCTCGCGCCGACCTCCGCCATGGACCAAGTGCAAAACTATGTACTCGGCGGCATCATCGGCGGCGTGATTTACAGCGACAGCGTCGGCCTGTTGCAATTTTTCCTCGTGCTGATTTTGTGGACGCTGTTGGTCTTGAGCCTGAAATTCATCAAAAACCACAACCGCTGGGTCAAATCCATCATTGACGGCAAATCCGTCTGGGTTATCGTCAACGGCAAAATCCAAACCGATGAATGCATGAAAAACGGTATCAGCGCACACGACCTAATGTTCAAACTCCGCGCCGCCGGCATCTACGAAATCTCTGCCGTCAAACGCGCCGTCATGGAGCAAAACGGCCAGCTCGCCGTCATTAAGTACGGCGACGAAAGCCTGCGCTATCCGCTGATTACAGACGGCCAAGTCGACCCCGACATCCTCGAAATCATTAAGCGTGATGAAGAATGGCTGCAACAAGAACTCAACCGCCTCCACCTTGAAGCCTCGCAAGTCTATATCGGCGAATACATAGACGGAAAATTGGTGGCACACCGTTATCCTTCTTGATTTGAAAATAGCAGGCCGTCTGAAACCTTGATTTCAGACGGCCTTTTTATATCCGGTTCAAACACTGATTTTTTAATCGCGATATTCAAACGTTGTGCCCAAAAATTGAGCCAGTGCGGAGACGTGGGAATGTCGAGGGTCTTTGACGGCGGTCAGCAATAAAATATTGCCGTGCTGTTTTTCCAAATCCAGCAGCCGCTTGATGGCTGCCTGCTCGGTATCGCCATACAACTCTTCGTGATAACGGCTGACAAAACCGTCAAAATTCTCAGCCGGATTTTCGTGATACCAGCGGCGCAGGTTTGCACTGGGCGTAATGTCTTTCAGCCAGAGCGCCGTAGCGAAAACTTCTTTATGGACGCCGCGCGGATAGAGGCGGTCGATAAAGACGGCGGTTTGTTTAGAATCGGGTTGATAGGCATAAATGCGCTGTACGGTAAACATTTTTTCTCGTCTCCAATGGATTCAGGCCGTCTGAAAATTCAGACGGCCTGATGTTTTTTAGGGTTTAGAACAGTTTTTTGACTTCGGCTTCGATGTCGTCGGCACGCATAAAGGTTTCGCCGATCAGGAAAGTATGCACGCCGTGGCCGCGCATGAAATCGACGTCTTCTTTGTTGCGGATGCCGCTTTCGGTTACAACGGTTTTACCGTTCAATTCAGGCAAGAGGTCGAGGGTTTGTTGCAGGGTCACTTCAAACGTACGCAGGTTGCGGTTGTTGACGCCCCACAGCGGCGTGGTTATGTTGCGGCATTTTTCCAGCTCGGACGCATCGTGTAATTCCAACAATACAGTCATGCCCAATTCGTGGGCAACGGCTTCAAAACGCTCAAGCTGCTCGGCTTCCAAGGCAGCGGCAATCAGAAGAACCGCATCCGCCCCCCACGCGCGCGCCTGATAGATTTGGTATTCGTCGATGATGAAATCTTTACGCAAGACCGGCAGCGCCACGGCCGCACGCGCCTGTTTCAAATACTCGGGCGAGCCTTGGAAATAAGGTTCGTCCGTCAACACGGACAAACAGGCTGCGCCGGCTTTTTCATAGGCAACGGCGATTTCGGCAGGATGAAAATCAGGACGGATCAGGCCTTTGCTCGGGCTGGCTTTTTTGACTTCGGCAATAATGGCAGGTAGATTCTGCGCGTGTTTTTCACGGATCGAGCCGATAAAGCTGCGAACCGGCGCGGCTGCCTGCGCTTGGGCTTTGATGTCTTCCAAGGAAACGGCGGCTTTTTGGGTGGCCACTTCTTCTGCTTTGGTGGCAAGGATTTTGTTGAGAATATCGGTCATGGCGTTTTTCTATTAGGGCTGATTTTCGGGTTTGAATCGTGCAACATGCTGCCGCAGATTAGATTTCAGACGGCCTGAATGCCGCTATTTTAATGGTTTGAAAAAAGGCGGGCAAGAATGCCCACCTTTGTGTCTGCTTCAATTTAGTGATGAATGCCCAAAACGGTCGCGTTGTGGCTGATGATTTCGTCCGCCAAAGACGGATTGTCGTTCAGCTTGATACCGTAGCCGGGCACCAATTCTTTCAGACGGCCTGACCATGATTCGGCATGATCGGGGAAGCATTGGTGGACGAGTTTGATCATCAGCGGAACTGCTGTCGATGCACCGGGAGACGCACCCAGCAATGCGGCCAGCGAGCCGTCGGCATGGGCGACGATTTCGGTACCAAATTGGAGTACGCCGCCTTTTTTCGGGTCTTTTTTGATGATTTGTACGCGTTGACCGGCGGTAATCAGTTCCCAATCGTCAGGATTGGCTTCCGGATAATACTCTAAGAGCGAAGTGAAGCGTTCTTCTTTGGTTTTACGCAATTCGCCCAAGAGGTATTTGGTCAGCGGCATATTAGCCCAACCGGCGCGGAGCATAGGATAGAGGTTGTCCATGTGGATGGACATCGGCAAATCCATGAGCGAGCCTTGTTTGAGGAAGTTGGGACGGAAGCCTGCATACGGGCCGAACATCAAATGGCGTTGGCCGTCCACGTTGCGGGTATCCAAATGCGGAACGGACATTGGGGGTGCGCCGACGGAGGCTTGGCCGTACACTTTGGCGTTGTGTTGCGCGGCCGTTTCGGGATTGCTGTTGCGGAAGAAGAGGCCGGAAACCGGAAAGCCGCCGTAGCCTTTGCCTTCGGGGATACCGGATTTTTGCAGCAGAGTCAGTGCGCCGCCGCCTGCGCCGAGGAAGACGAAACGGGTGCGGAGTGTCAACGGGTCGTCATCGTCTTTGGTGCTGCTGGTTTTCAGCACCCACGCGCCGTCCGATTCGCGGTTGAGGTCGTCAACATGACGGTTGAATTTGATTTTTACGCCTTTGTCGCTCAAGTATTTGACCATCTGGCGGGTCAGGCTGCCGAAATCGACGTCTGTGCCTTCGGCGGAGTAGTTGGCGGCGATGGATTGGTTTTCATCACGGCCGTTGACAACCAGCGGCGCCCATTCGGCAATTTTGGCGCGGTCGGTAGAAAACTCCATTTTTTCAAAGAGTTTTTGGTTTTTGAACACGTCGAAACGTTTTTGCAGATAACTGCAATGGTCGGCGTTCATCACCAGCGACATATGGGGGACGGAATTGATGAAAGTGCGGTCGGTCAGTTTGCCTTCTTCGACCAAAGTCGCCCAAAATTGGCGGCTGATATGGAATTGTTCGGCAATATTGAGGGCGCGGGTCGGATCAATCGTGCCATCGGCAGTCAGGGGCGCATAGTTTAATTCACACAGCGCAGAGTGTCCCGTACCGGCGTTGTTCCATGCATTTGATGATTCCAACGCTACATCTTCCAAGCGTTCGATCAGGGTGATTTCCCAAGATGGTTCGAGTTCTTTGAGCAATACGCCCAAAGTAGCGCTCATAATGCCGCCGCCTACTAATACGACATCGGTTGCTTCAGCCATGGTTTTACTCCTACTAAAGTCAGGCATGGTTTGCCTTGTGGTTATCTATCATTATAAACAACTGATTTCAGAGGAATTATTTTGTATTTTGTTGTGCATGAAACTTTTGTTGCCTGCTGAGTTTCCGAGCGTAAATGGCGGAAGGCAGTTTCGGTTTGGGTTCCAGATTTCAGGTCTTTATAATATGTTATTAAGAATTTAGTAGATTTTACGGAGAAATGCAAAGATTTTCTGTTCGGTTCATATAAAAATAATAGATTAGGCCGTCTAAAAACGTTTTCTTACCCTTTATCTACCAACGTTTGCCAAGAAAAAAGAATTTTTCATTTCTTTTTTAATTGACCGTTTTTGTCAGCAATTTCAGCGCTAACAAACGTGAATCAACCGCCAATCTGCTATCATTTCGACTTATCCCACAACAAGGCAAACCGCCATGTATCTGACACAAGAAAAGCCCTACCGCCCCCTATTGGTCGCACTGATGTTCCTCACCCTGCCGCTGACGATGATATTGCACAATATCGTGCAAATCGCCTTTTCAGACGGCCAAGGGCTGCTGATAACGGTCAAAGACGGCGCATGGGCATGGCAAAGCGGTTGGCAGGATTCAGTCGCATGGTTTGTCTGCGGCATGTTTGCCTTCCTCAACCTGCCGATTGCCGGCGGACTGACCAAGCTGGCGTATAAAAAAATGATGCGCCGGCATTCGCGTTATGCCATCTTCCTTGCCGGTGTCGCAGCATGTGCCTCGGCGGCGGCAGGTTTGATTTTTGAAGCCATCTTAGGCAATGCCGCATTGGCAGGCTTGCGTGGGCAAGGCGTGTTCTACTACACCCTCTCCGTGTGGATCATCGCCATGCTGACCCTGCCCAAACAGCTCACGCGCGCGCCGGAACAGCCCATCGTCTTTCACAAAATGAAACGTTGATTCAACGAGTGCAAACATTTTCAGACGGCATGCTTTCCGTTACCATTACATCCAACGCGTTTTAACCAATAAGGAATAACAAATGAATCAGGCGCAACAGCTCCGCGACGGCATACAGGCACTGGGTTTGGACATCGACGACGCCAAACAGGCCAAACTGCTAGACTATGCCGCCCTGCTGCAAAAGTGGAACAAAACCTACAACCTGACCGCCCTGCGCGACCCCGCCCAAACCGTCAGTCATCATCTGCTCGACAGCCTGACCCTCTTGCCCTATATCGAACACGCCCAAACCATGCTCGACGTCGGCTCCGGCGGCGGACAGCCCGGCATACCCACCGCCATCTGCCGTCCCGACCTTGACATCACCCTCCTCGATGCCAACACCAAAAAAACCGCCTTTCTGCAACAAGCCGTCATCGAACTCGGCCTAAAAAACGTCCGCGTCATCAGCGGCCGTGTAGAAGCCGCCGCCGACTGCCGCGCCGACGTCATCACCAGCCGCGCCTTTGCCGAACTCGCCGACTTCGTCAACTGGACCGAACACCTCCTCAAAGACGGCGGCTACTGGGCGGCCATGAAAGGCGTATATCCGCAAGAAGAAATCGACAAACTGCCCGAAAGCGTCTCCGTCGAAAAAGTCGAAGCATTGCACGTCCCCCAACTCAATGCCGAACGCCATATCGTCATCATCCGCAAAAAGGCCGTCTGAAAACAACCCAAGCATACCGAATAACGGTACAATCCAGCCATCCACACTTAACACGACAGCAAAGCACATGAGCGCACAAATCCTCGCCGTCGCCAACCAAAAAGGCGGAGTCGGCAAAACCACCACCACCGTCAACCTAGCCGCCTCCCTGGCCTCCAAAGGCCGCCGCGTCCTCGTCGTCGACCTCGACCCCCAAGGCAACGCCACCACAGGCAGCGGCATCAACAAAGCCACCATCGAAAACGGCGTTTACCAAGTTGTCCTCGGCGAAACCGACATCCCCAACGCCGTCGTCCGCAGCAAAGAAGGCGGCTACGACGTATTGGGCGCCAACCGCACACTTGCCGGCGCAGAAGTCGAACTCGTCCAAGAAATCGCACGCGAAATCCGCCTCAAAAACGCCCTGCAGCTCGTTGCCGACAACTACGACTACGTCCTCATCGACTGCCCCCCATCCCTGACCCTGCTCACCCTCAACGGCCTGGTCGCCGCCAACGGCGTCATCGTCCCCATGCTTTGCGAATACTACGCCCTCGAAGGCATTTCCGACTTAGTGGCCACCGTCCGCAAAATCCGCCAAGCCATCAACCCCGACCTCGATGTAACCGGCATCGTCCGCACCATGTACGACAGCCGCAGCCGCCTCGTCGTCGAAGTCAGCGAACAGCTCAAACAACACTTCGGCAACCTACTCTTCGATACCGTCATCCCCCGCAACATCCGCCTCGCCGAAGCCCCCAGCCACGGCCTCCCCGCCCTCGCCTACGACGCCCACGCCAAAGGCACACAGGCTTATCTCGACTTGGCCGACGAACTGATTGCACGGTTGGAAAAATAAACAGAAATATGAATATAAAAAGGCCGTCTGAAAGTGGAAAAATACTTTCAGACGGCCTTTAGTTTGGTTGGAAAGAACATTTTTAAAAGACCGCGTGCGTGCGTACCGCACACACCCTACGCATAAATTTCAAATTCTTTATGATTCATAGGTAGGGTGCGTGCCCGAAGGCACGCACGCGGTTGGATGCGGGCTACAACTTGCTTGTTATATATTTTTAAATATTTACTGTAAGTCAAAAAATTTGCAATTTATAAAATAATCAGTTATGATGCAGCACATCAGACAAGATGAAACCATCTTGATGCATTTCAGAAGATAAAAGCCTGATGTACCGAATGTGATTGTGACACTTTCGTGTCGCTTACTTTTTAACGAAGTAAGCCGCTTCCGCGCTCTAAGAGACTGACAGCCTACCAGCTACATCCATAAACTCTCAGACGACTGGGCAGCTCACGCTGCAATACGAAAGCAACCTGTGCTATCCATAATATTTCTTAACGGTTCGGTATTGTTTTGACGACTGGGGCAATCCCGCCTCGTTAAAATATAAGGATGTTATATGAATATTCTTTTGAAAGATTCCATTGATACTCTAAAACAGTTGAAGATGGAAATGCATAATGTTATGGATAGCAGTACACAAGCTAAATTGGAACAGGTTATTCAAGATTTAGAGCAGCATGATAATTTGACAAAATTAGAGCTACTTCAAATTTTAGGTAAAGTTCTAGATTGGTTACCTATAGTAAGTAAACTACTTGCAAAATTCTTTATGGAGTAATCAATGAGCTATGGATACAACAGGTTGCTTTTTATTATTCTATGGTAAGGAGCTGTATAATGAATATTGGTAAAGCCATTAAATTATGTCGAAATCAAAGAGGGTTTACCAAAACCAAGTTGGCTGAGAAAGCCGAATTATCAGCTTCTTATCTTACTTTATTAGAACAGGGAAAGAGAGACCCAAACCTATCAACTCTTGAAAAAATCTGCCAAGCATTACAAATTCCTTCTACTGTATTAATGTTTTTAGCATCAGATGCTGAAGATAGAGTAGGGATGAGTTCCGAATTAGCTGAAAAATTGTCAGTTTTAGCATTATCCTTAATTGGAGATAATGATGAGTGAACATTCTTCTTTCCGCTATCCATATAAGCCTATAGCCAGTTTAGAGAAACTGGCTATTTGTTTGAATATTACTTTGGAAGAGCTAAATTATTTACAAGAAAATGCTGATTCTTTTTATTTCTTAACTACTAGGGAACAAAAGAAAGATGGTTCCTTCCGGGAATGTTATGATGTTAAAAAAAGGCTAAAGGATATACACGAAAAAATTTCTATCAAATTTTTAAAATTAATAGAATATCCTGAATATTTACAAGGTGGTATTAAGAAAAGGGACTATATTTCTAATGCTAGCCAGCATACTTGTTCTTTTGATCTTATTGAGGAAGATATTAGTAATTTTTATCCTAGTATTAGTAGAGAGATAATTTATCAAGTTTGGGTTGGATTTTTTTGTTTTTCTCATGAGGTGGCAGATTGCTTGTCCAAGTTAGTAACCTTTCAAGGTTACTTAGTTCAAGGTAGTAAAGTTAGTGGTCTATTATGCAATCTTATTTTATGGAATCGAGAGACAAAATTAGTTATGAATTTAAAAAGACAAGGGCTAACATATACCAGATACGTAGATGATGTAACTGTTTCTTGCGATAGATATTTAAGTAATAAAGAAAAACAACAAATTATTAGAAAAATTTATGCTCTATTCTATACTGTTGGTGCAAAACCAAACCGACGCAAGCATAAGATTGAACGCAAAGGAACTAGACAAACGGTAAATAATTTAAACGTTACATCTGAAAATCCAACTTTACCTAAAGAGCAACGTAATAAAATTCGTGCTGCTGTTTTTGAATGTGAGAAAATTTTTCGAATAGGCAATAGCTCACTTATTCAATATAAAGAACTTTTTGAATCCACAAAAGGAAGAGTTAATCAATTAAAACGTTTTCATAAAAAACAAGCTAATAGTTTATTGAAAAGACTGGAAGAAATTCATCCAAATAAATTTAAGGCTACCTGAAAATTTTCAGGTAGCCTTAAATTTATTTCAACCCCTCCCACTCTTTCACCAACCGCTTCACCGACACCGGATACGGCGTCTTCAACTCCTGTGCGAACAGCGACACCCTCAATTCTTCAATCATCCATTTAAACGCAGCGAGGTCGTCTGAAACGGGTTGTCCTTGTTTCACCAAGCTGTCGGTTTTTTCCTGCCACATTTGTTCCAGCTCTTGAATATCGGCTTCACGGGCTGCGTCGCGAGCGGGATTGCCGCTGTATTTTTCGAGGCGCAGGGTCATGGCTTTGAGGTAGATGGGGAGGCGCGGCCATTGTGCCCACGGGGTATGGCTGGCGAATCCGGGGGCAAGCAGGGTTTGCAGGCGTAGTCTTAGAAGGTGGGTCAATGGGTGTTTGCCAAGTTTGCCGTTAAGTTCGGCGTAGGCGGCGGCAGTTTCCTGCAGGTAGCGGCTGAGGGCTTCTTTGACGGCGGGCAGGCGGCTGCGGGCGCGTTTGATTTGCTCTTTAAAGGCTTTTTCGTTGCGCGGCAGCTCGTCTTCGCCGATAAAGGCGCGGTCACAGACGGCTTGGGTGAGGTCGTCGCGCAGGGTGTCGGCGTTGATGTGTTTGAGCAGCATGGCGGCTTGGGTGAAGCCTTGGATGCCTTTGTTCAAATCTTTTACCTGCTCTTTTAATTGCAGCTTCATCAATTCGATTACGCCTTGACGGTGTGCCTGTTCGGCGGCTTCTGTGGTATCAAACAGGCGCAGGGCGATGCGGCCGTCTTTTTCTTTTTGCAGGCCGAGGTAGCCGGTGAGCTGCTGTTTGCCGCGGGCGAATTTGATGGATTCGGGCAGGGTGCCGATGTCCCATGTGGTAACGTTGTCGCGCTCAAATTCTTGGGTATTGTCGCGGAAGGTAACGGCGGCGGCTTGGCCGAGTTGTTGTTGCAATTCGTGTAGTTTGCGGCCGCCGGCAAGCTCTTGTCCGCCGTCGTCGATAATGCGCAGATTCAGATAGCAGTGTTCGGGCAATTCTTGCGCCGCCCATGCATCTTGGTCGATTTGCTCGAGAATCCGCATATCGCCGGCGCTTTTGGCAATAAAGTGCGCCAACTGGGGAATGATGGCCGCTTGACGGTCGGGATTGCTTTCGAGAAATTTGGTGATGAAATCGGGCACGGGTACGCAAATGCGGCGGATTTGCTTCGGCAGGGCTTTAATCAGCAGCTGGATTTTTTCGCGCAACATACCGGGCACCAGCCATTCGAGCGACGGCGCGTGCAGGCGGTTGAGGATGGTAAGCGGCACGGTCATGGTCACGCCGTCGAGCGGATGGTGCGGCTCGAAGCGGTAGGAAAGTTTGAACTTGCCGTCTGCGGTTTGCCAGAATTTGGGGAACTGCTCTTCGGTAATGTGCGCGGCGGCGTGTTGCATCAGATCGTCGCGACTGAGGAACAGCAGACGCGGATTGTCGCGCTCGGCGGTTTTGAGCCAGGCTTCAAAGGTGCGGATATCGGCAAGGGGCAAAGGTTTCAGACGGCCTTTTTGAGATGCTGGCTGCTTTTTGGGCTTAGGGTCGTCTGAAATATTTTGTCGGGTATGTAAACTCGGTTCACGCTCGCGGTTGTCCGCATCGTTGGAATCCGCGTGCGTGGCTTGCGCCACACGCCCTGCGTTGCGCTGGTTTGCTTGTCCGTTTTGATCGGCTGTCTTGTCCGACTGGATTTGTCCGCCCTCTTCGCTTCCCCAAACGCCACCTTTCGCGTCTTTCCACACCAGCTCGGGCAGGCGTTCGTTATAAAACGCAAACAGGGCTTCGTCATCGACCAATACGTCTTGCTTACGTGATTTGTGTTCGAGTTCGGTAATTTCTTTAATCAGCTTTTTATTGTGGGCAAAAAAGGCCGTCTGAAGATTGCTTTCTTGCGCCACCAATGCGCCACGGATAAAGATTTCGCGCGCTTCTTCAGGCGCAACTTTGCCATAGGAAACGGGGCGGCGCGGCAATACGGTCAGGCCGTAAAGCGTCACGCGTTCGCTGGCGACAACTTCGCCGCGTTTTTGTTCCCAGTGCGGCTCGAAATAATGATAGCGGACGAGATGCGGCGCTTCCTGCTCTATCCATTCGGGCTGGATAACGGCGACGTCGCGCGCGTAAAGGCGCGTGGTTTCAACCAATTCTGCCGCCATCACCCATTTGGGCTTGGCTTTAAACAAGGCTGATGCAGGGAAAAGGTGGAAGCGGCTGCCGCGCGCGCCGGTATAGTCGTTGCCGTCGGGCGATTTCATGCCGACGTTGGCGATGAGACCGGTCAGCAGGGCGCGGTGGATTTGTTCGTAGCCCGCTTCTTTAGCGGCACGGATTTGGGCGCGGTGTTGTTTCTTGTCCAGTTGTTTTTGTTTGAGTTTGGCCGCCAAATCTTGGTCGCCTTGGCTTTCAGACGGCCTTAATTGTTCTTGGGTAGGAGGTTGTCTAAACGCGGCTTCTTTGGTGGTCAAACCCATTTCAATCGCGGTTTGGGCAAGCTGGTGGTGTAGCTCGCGCCATTCGCGCATACGCAGATGCGATAGGAAATATTGTCGACACCACTGCACCTGCTGCTTGTTGGACAAACCTTTGTCGCGCTCGCGCTGGAAGCTGTCCCAAATATTCAGATAGGCAAGAAAGTCGGATTGCTTGTCGGTAAAGCGTTCGTGCGCCTTGGCGGCGGCATCGCGTGCTTCCAGCGGCCGCTCGCGCGGGTCTTGAATCGACAGCGCGGACGCAATCACCAATATTTCTGCCATGCAGTCGTGTTTCTTCGCCGCTAGCAAAATGCGTGCGATTTTCGGGTCGATGGGCAGGCGCGCCATTTGTTCGCCGAGCTTGGTCAGACGGTAGCGCGTGTTGGCACCGATATGACCCGAACTGTTTTGCAGGCCGTCTGAAACATTGGCTGGGTTGGATCGTGCATCCATGCCTGATCCGCGTACTTGGTTTTTCATATTTTGCATAGTCTTGTCGGTCGGGCATCTTCCCCGACATCATCTAAATTTGTCTTTATTGGTTTTCACGCCGCTTATTGCGGATAAACATATTCCGCCTTGCCGTCGCGAATGTTCAAGCTGCCCGCATCGCCTGTAATCAGATTGCCCGTTACCGAGCCTTCGCGACAACCTGAAGCCGGCATATCGTAGCCCAGCGTGTGAATCAGGAACGTTGAAAGCTGCTGATGGAAGGCAATCTCACAAGGTGCAAAAGCCTGGTTGGCAGCCTGCTGCACGGCCTTATCCGGGCTGTACAACACCAGTGGCACGAGATAGCTGTCGGGCTGCACCGTGCCTTGATTGTAGGTATCTTTGCGCACATACTGGCCATGATCGGAGGTATAGGCAAACAGCCAGTTGCCGTCAGGCTGCTTTTGCAGCTGCTCGAATACGGTTTGAATCATTTGGTCGGTTTTGTGGATGGTGTTGTCGTACTTATCCACAATATTGGCTTCGCCGAATACTTTATCTTGAGGCTGCAACAATGCGCCGTATGGGACGTGCGAACCGCGTTGGTGCAACACAATAAAATGCTTGCCCTGCTGCAAATTGATTTTGTCGAACAGAGGTAGTAGTTTCTCATCGGGCATATTGTCGCCGTTGCCGTAGCCGAGTTGCATCGGCTGAATCAGATGGTCTATCCATTTCTTACCGATTAAGTTCAAAATCGCCATCTCGTTTTCCGCCTGCGCGCTGTAAAAATACGTTTCATAGCCCTGCTCTTTGGCGAGGCGGAACATATTGGTATCGCCGCTGCTGATTTGTTCATAGCCGTTGGCATGCGGTATGGCATTGAAAAAGCTGGGCAAGGACACAGCCGTCATCAAAGCGGCGGAATAGCTTTGTTTCACAATCGGCTTAAAGTCGGCTTGCGAAAGCTGGGTTAAAAACGGCGAAGTTTCGCGCCCATAACCAAACAGTTTCAAATGCGCCGCGCTTTCGCTTTCGCCCATAATCAGGATGATATTTTGAACACTGCCCTGCCCGATTTTGCTTGGCGCTGGCTGTTTGAACACAGGAACCTTGCTTAAATCAAACAACTGATACGGCAACACACGCCCGACAAAATAGCCGAAGCTAAAATAATTGGCTTTGATGCGGCTGTATGTCGGTTTGGGCGAAATACCGTGTTCCTGCGTCGTACTGAATGAACGTCCAAAAATCAGCAACATCGCTGCAATAAACAAAATATCGGCGGCGAAGTGCGTCTTACGGCGGAACTTGGCAAGGCTGCAAAACAGCACGACTTCCGCCACGCCCCACAACGCAGGCAGCCACAACTTATCCAACATCGACGCCCCCGCGCTGCCGACTTCAGTAATCTCTTTCAGCATCAGCCAATAATTTATGCCCGTCATCCAGCTTTGATAAACCGCGTAATGCACATTGTTGGCAATGATGCTGAGCGCAAAAAACACCGCAATCAACAAACGCGTCGCCTTATAACGCGCAAACAGATACAGCGCAGCAATCACAAATGTCAGCGCAAACGTTTCCGCCATTTTCGCAGCCGGCAGGGTTTCAATCCCGAATACAAAGCGATAGGCAATTTCGCTGGCAGTCAATAAAGACGAATACAGAACAAGCGTGAAGAAAGATTTTTTCATCATTAATATTTCACAATAAAAAATTTACCGATTGAGTTTTAAAACCCAATATTCCCTTTTTAATAGTTTTTAGCTTCTCAATGATTTAGGCCGTCTGAAAATGAAATATGGCCTGCCTTTTTATGAAGAAAGTTTTATTTTCAGACGGCCTCTACCGCACCCAACTCCAGCAATACCTGAAAACCGTCATTGATATACCTCGAATCGGGCATTTCTAAAAATGGGAATGCTGCTACGTCGCCCAAGTTCAGCGATGCCATGCGCAGGATGACGGCGGCGAGGTTGCTGCGGATGATTTCTGGGTCGGTGAATTCGGGGCGGCTGTTGAAATCTTCTTCTGAAAACAGTCGGATACATACACCTGCGGAGACGCGGCCGCAGCGGCCGGAGCGTTGGCGGGCGGCGGCTTGGGAGATTTTTTCGACATGAAGCTGCTCCACTTTCGCCCGTGCGGAATAGCGTTTGACGCGCGCGAGGCCGGTGTCGATGACGTATTTGATCCCCGGCACGGTGAGCGAGGTTTCGGCGACGTTGGTTGCTAACACGATGCGGCGTTTTGCGCCTGAGGGGTGGAAGATTTTGTGCTGTTCAGCGTGCGACAGGCGTGCGAATAGGGGCAGGATTTCGTCGTTTCGGCGCAGCGTGGATTTGCGCAGGGCTTCGGCGGTTTCGCGGATTTCGCGCTCGCCCGGCAGGAATACCAAAATATCGCCTTCGCCATATCGCGCCAATTCGTCCGCCGCATCGACAATCGCGTCGGTCAGCTCAACTTCTGCGTCGTCTTCGTCTTTGCTGGTCAGCGGTCGGTAGAGGATTTCGACGGGATACGTCCGTCCGCTCACTTCTAAAACGGGGGCGCCGTTGAAGTGTTGGGAGAAGCGTTCTGCGTCTATCGTTGCCGAGGTGATGATGACTTTCAAATCGGGGCGGCGCGGCAGCAGTTGTTTCAAATAGCCCAAAAGGAAGTCGATGTTCAGGCTGCGTTCGTGCGCTTCGTCAATGATAATCGTGTCGTAGGCGGCGAGATAACGGTCGGTCTGGGTTTCTGCCAACAAGATGCCGTCGGTCATCAGCTTGACGCAGGCATCGCGCGAGGTGTGATCGGTAAAGCGCACTTTATAGCCGACCGCGTTGCCGATTTCGGATTTCAGCTCTTCGGCAATCCGCTCTGCTACGGAGCGCGCAGCCAAACGGCGCGGCTGGGTATGCCCGATCAAGCCTGCCGCCCCACGCCCGAGTTCCAAACAAATCTTGGGCAGCTGCGTGGTTTTGCCCGAACCGGTTTCGCCGCAAATAATCGTTACCTGATTTTCGGCAATGGCTTTTTTGATTTCGTCGAGTTTTTCGTGAACGGGCAGCGTGTTGTCGAATTCGGGCTTGGGCAGTTTGGACAGGCGTTGCAGATAGAGGTCGTGCGATTTTTTGTATTTTTCCTCAACCTTGGCCAAGCCACCGTATTTATTGGGGTTTTTAAAGGCAGATCGCAGAAAATGGCGGTCTTTGGAGAGGGTTTGGGCGAAATCGGGTTGCGGCATGATGGTGCAATAAATTGAATAATGTGAAAAGAATGGAATTATAGCAAAAGGCCGTCTGAAACTTGCTTGCTTTCAAGTTTCAGACGGCCTTTGTATGGATAAACCGTTTTAGTCGGCGGCGTGCCAAGGTTTTTGCATACCGGCATGGAAACTCGGTTTTTCTCCGCCCCACAAGGTGTCGATGTCGTAGAAGTCGCGCACGGCAGGGAGCATAACGTGGACAACGAGGTCGCCTGCGTCGACGAGCGTCCATTCGCCACTGTCGCCTTCGGTGCTGAGGATTTCAAAACCTGCTTCTTTCAAGTCGACGGCAACGTTGTTGGCCAATGCTTTAACTTGGCGTGTGCTGTCGCCGCTGGCGATAATCATGCGGGCGAACAGGGAGGTTTTGTCTTGGGTTTCCAAAACGGAGATGTCTTTGGCTTTGATGTCTTCGAGGGCGTTTACGGCCACTTCGACCATTTTTTGCAGGTCTTGCAATTCTTGTTCGTTCATTGTTTTCCTAGTTGAAATGTTTTCAGACGGCATTATAGCTTATCTGCCTGAATAAACGCTATTTTTCATAGAGTTTGTGTTGGCGGATGTATTGGGCGACGAGTTGTGGCAGGCCGTCTGAATGGTGCGTTTTGGCGAGATTGGCACGGATTTGGGTGGAGCTGGTGTTGTGCAGCGGCGCGTTGAGTATGCGGACGCTGCCGTTTTGCAGGGCTTCGCCGAGCCATGCGTGCAATTCGCGCGGGGTTTTGTTGAGGTTGTCGCCTTGGCGCATGGCGATGGCGATATGGGTCTGGCGCACGAGGGTTTGCCATTTTTTCCATGTGTGCAGCTGCATCAGGCTGTCGCTGCCCATCAGCCACCACAGTTGCGCGCCGGGAAACTGCTGGCGGAAGATTTGGACGGTGTCAAACGTATAGGTCGCGCCGTCGCGGACGATGTCGCAGTCGCTGGCGGCGAATTTCGGCTCGTCGGCGATGGCGAGTTCGACCATATTGAGGCGCTCTTGTGCCGGCGTGCGCGTGCTGTCTTTGTGGTACGGGTCGCCTGCCGGCAGGAAGACGACGAGGTCCAAACCGATTTCGTCGGCAAAGGCGCGGGCGATGTGGAGGTGGCCGTTGTGGATGGGGTCAAACGTGCCGCCGAATAATCCGATGTTTTTCATTTTGGGTAGTGTCTGCGTTAGATGTTTTGGCCGTCTGAAGCAGGCAGGCTGCCGTCAACAATCAGGTTGAGCTTGCCTGTGGTCGGGTGGATGACCAGGCCGTGGATGGCGATGTTGTTGGGCATCAGCGGATGTTTGCGAATCAGCTCGACGGTATGGCGCACGCTGTCTTCGACATTGTCAAAACCAGTCAGCCAGCCGTCCAAATCGATACCGGCATTGCGCAAGGTTTCGATACGGTCGTCAGGGATATTGCTGTCGTGTACGCGTTGGAGAAACTCTTCTGCGTGTAGTCCGCGCATACCGCAGTCGTGGTGGGCAATGACCATGATTTCTTTGACTTTGAGTTCAAATACGGCCACCAACAAACTGCGCATCACCGAACCCCAAGGGTGGGTCACCAGCGCACCGGCGTTTTTGATGAGCTTGGCATCGCCGTTTTTCAAGCCTAAAGCATTGGGCAACAATTCAATAATGCGTGCGTCCATGCAGGAAAGAATGGCCAGCTCTCGGCCGGGGTATTTGTTGGTGAAATATTTTTCGTACTCGCCCGATTCAACGAAATGTTGGTTGTAGGAAAGGATATCGGTCAATTCACTCATGATGATGTGCTCGTTTCGGATGGTTTACTCTATTATAGCGGTTTTCAAGGGGTATGGTTGTTTTGCAAATTCGCCGTAAACGGCTAAAATCGATGTATCTTTAGTTCTTTTGGAGGATGCGCCATGTCTCAGTCTTTCCGTTTTGAACAGGTATTCACACCCGATGTCCACGACGCATTGTGGGATTGGGCGCAAACAAGCTATGGCGCATCCGACGATTGGTGCATTCTGTATCTCAACGGCCTGCCTTTAGGCCGTCTGAACCCGTTATGGCGCGAACGCCTCGGGCAAGATTGGACAGGCAGGCAGTCAACCCTTTCAGACGGCCTGAATTTGGAAACAGACAGCTGGGCTCAGATGGGCGACAGTTTGCAAACGCTGGCGCAACAATGGCGCGAGTGCGGTTGGCTCAAAGGTTGGCGCGGTGAGAAATTCGACATCTGCGACCAATCGGGCAAGCCTTTATGCGCACTCGAACGCGCCGCCTTCCGTCCGTTCGGCCTGATGAGCCAGGCAGTGCATTTGAACGGATTGATCGAAACAGAAGATGGTTTACGCTTTTGGATAGGCCGCCGCAGTCCGCACAAAGCCGTTGATCCAAACAAACTCGACAACCTGACCGGCGGCGGCATCAGCAGCGGCGAGAGGCCGTCTGAAGCCGTCTGCCGCGAAGGTGAAGAAGAAGCAGGCATTCCCGCTTCGTTAACACCCCATATCCGACCGACCGCCCAAATATATAGTTTGCGCCCGGTTAATCGCGGTGTCCACAACGAAATCCTGTATATCTTTGACATCGTCCTGCCCGAAGGCTTCCAACCCGCCAACCAAGACGGCGAAGTCGCCGGTTTTGAACTGATGGACATCCCCACCCTGCTTGATGCCATGTTGGGCAGACACATGATGCACGATGCCCAGCTGGTCACGATCGAAGCCTGCCGGCGATACGGCCTGATCGACCCCAAACATCCGCTGTCCGCATGGCTCGACAGCATCCGTTGCCGACCCCATTTTTAAAGGCCATCTGAAACCATGTTGCAACTCAAAAACATCAACAAACGCTTCGGCAGCAAAACCGTTGCCCAAGACATCAACCTAAACGTCGAAGCAGGCGAAATCCTCGCCGTACTCGGCCGCTCAGGCTGCGGCAAATCCACCCTGCTCAAAACCATCGTCGGCCTGGTGCGTCCCGACAGCGGCGAAGTTTGGCTCAACGGCGACAACATCACCGACATGCCGTCTGAAAAACGCAATATCTCGCTGATGTTTCAAGACTACGCCCTTTTGCCGCATTTAACCGCCCTCGACAACGTCGGCTTCGGCCTTAAAATGCGCCGTCTGCCCAAAGCCGAAATCGAAGAACAATCCATGCAGGCCTTGCGCGACATCGGTTTGGAACACGAAGCGCAACGCAAACCCGAAAGCCTCTCCGGCGGCGAACAGCAACGCCTCGCCCTCGCACGCGCCCTCATCACGCGCCCGTCGCTGTTGCTCTTGGACGAAGCCTTCTCCAGCCTCGACACCCACCTGCGCCACCACCTGCGCACCCTGACTGCCGAACGTATTCGCAATCAAAACATCCCCGCCATCCTCGTGACCCACTCCGCCGAGGAAGCCTGCACCATGGCCGACACCATCGCCATCATGCACGAAGGCCGCATTCTCCAACACGGCACGCCGGAAACCCTTATCCGCCGCCCCGTCAACGCCCAAGCCGCCCTGCTGCTCGGTTTGGCCAACACCAGCGACACCCGCTACATTCCCCAACACGCCATCCGATTCGACCCAAATGGCACAGCCGTCCGCATCAGCAAAGCCGTCCCCCTCGCCGAAGGCACACGCCTCACCCTCACCCATCCGCAATACGGCGATTTGATTTGGTATCCCCACGCCGACCACGATACGGACAAACCGCAAACCGGACAGGAAATCCGCATCAGTGTGGATGAAAGTCAGATCGTTTGGTTTGATTGAATTTGATGGATTGAGAAAAAGGCCGTCTGAAAGAGCAGTTTCAGACGGCCTTTTGGTAGCTTGGGTTGAAAACCCAATACAAAACAGATTATTTAATGGTTTTGTTGGGTCTTGACCTAACCTACGCTTGCTTACTCTTCTATCCAATCATTGATTAAATCAGGATTTTTTTCTTCAATAGCCTGATTTATCCGCTTCATTGCTTCTTTTTTTCTAATTGCAGCCTGAGATGATTCAACCAAAATATCATAAAGGTCTTTAATTTCTGATTTACATGAGAAATCATAAGGCAAATCAAAAATTTCAAATTTATTGAGGAAACGACGCAATTTATGTCCGTCGTTTTCATCCAAATCTTTCCTTAATTTCGCCAGCCTGTCTCCAAAAACCATTGAAGCTTTTTTACTGGTTGGCTTGATAATTCCCTGTTCCAGCAGTAATTGGTATTGCTCAAAAATTTCATGTTCTTTGCGAGCAAGCTGCATACGAACAGAATCTTCAAGCCACTGGTAAAATTTATTTAAATCTGCATTGTTCTTAGTAACTTGAATCATACTTTTGGGCACCCAATGTCCGAGATATGTTTCGATTCCTTTTCGTCGTAAATTTTTTAATTCTTCAGCTTCTGCGCTATCTACGAAACTATCAAATTGAAGAAATTGTTTGCTGATTGTCTCTGCATCAATGTCAAACCCCATGCTTTTTAATTGCTCTGAGCCAATTTCCCGCCTTCCTTGCTCTGTTAATTCATAGCGGATAGCAAAATATTGCTGCAAGGTTTGCTGCCATTTATGAACAAATCTCCCTTGTGAAACAAGGGAGTATTGAAAAGTATAAGAATCTAACTTGTAAGCAGAAAAATCTTGAAGTAAGCAAACGGGAAGCTCTTGTAGGCTCTCAATAAAATTGTAAATATCGTTCAAGTTGCTACTGAGCATACCAGTCTCGTGATTGCCTCCTTTGTTTGCAAACAAACCGGCAGAGGTGAAATTGCTTGAACCGACAAAAAGAGCACCATTCGGTTCATCAAAGTTGTCAATAAGTGCTAATGCCTTTGTATGGAACAAGTTTTCAGACTCTACAACATGAAAAGACACTTGCTCATCCCCAAACAGTCTTGCCAATGGCTTAAGCAGTTTGGTTTCAATAATAGGCGTGGATAGTTTTACTACTTGTCGGGCATCAATATAAAAACTCACTTCGTAAATTTTTATATCGTTCATCAACTCCTTAACAAATTCCACTAGTTTGCTGAGCCCTTTTTCATCAGGCAGATAACAGCTTGCAATGTACAAGCCGTATTTCTTGCGTTTGTCGATTACTTCATTTAATCGGTTGATTAAAGAACTGGATTTTCCTTTTTTCTGGTTAAAGAAAACTTGTGTTTCAAACATTTTTGACTCTCCCGCAGGGTTAAAATAAGGCAGCCTGAAACCTATTCCACAATTTTCAGGCTGCCTTTTACAACCAAACAATACTACCCTTTCAACTTCGCCAACTGAGTTTGCACTTTCGCCATTTTGTCTTCCAATTCCGCCAAATCGGCTTTGTCTTTTTCCACCAAATGCGCCGGGGCTTTTTCGGTATAACCGGGTTTGGAGAGTTTGGCGTTGAGTTTGTCCAAGGCTTTTTGCAGCTTCTCGGCTTCTTTGCTCAAACGGGCGGTTTCGGCGGCTTTGTCGATTTCGACTTTCAACATCAGGCGTGCGCCGTTGCAGACGGCGACAGGTGCGTCTTCCGCTTCGGGCAGGTTGTCCACCAGCTTGGCTTCGGTCAGTCGGGTCAGCGACGGCAGGTATTTGAGCAGGCCTTCAAGTTCTGCGCTGCCTTCGACAAAGAGCGGCGCTTTGACGTTTGGCGCGATACCCATTTCGCCGCGCAGTTTGCGCACTTCTTCCACCAAGTCTTTCAATGCGGCCATTTTGTCGAAGGCCGTCTGAACGATTTTTTCTTTATCGGCTTGCGGATAGGCGGCCAACATGATGCTGTCGGCGGTTTTGGCATTCGCCAGAGGCGCAACCACCTGCCACAGCTCTTCGGTAATGAACGGCATGATTGGGTGCAGCAGGCGCAGGATGGTTTCGAGTACGCGCACGAGGGTGCGGCGTGTGGTGCGCTGGGTTGTCGGGCAGCCGGTTTGGATTTGCACTTTTGCCAGCTCGATGTACCAGTCGCAATATTCGTTCCACACAAATTCGTACAGCGTTTGCGCGGCAAGGTCGAAGCGGTAGGTTTCAAAGGCTTCGGCAACGGCGGCTTCGGCTTGTTGCAGTTTGCCGATAATCCATTGGTCGGCGAAGGTAAACGCCAACGGCTGCATTTCGTCTTGACCGCAGTCTTTGTCTTCGGTGTTCATCAACACGAAGTTGGTGGCGTTCCACAATTTATTGCAGAAATTGCGGTAGCCTTCGGCGCGTTTAAAGTCGAAGTTGACGCTGCGGCCGAGGCTGGCGTAGCTCGCCATGGTGAAGCGCAATGCGTCCGCGCCCATGCTCGGAATGCCTTCGGGGAAGAGTTTTTTGGTTGCTTCTTCCACTTTCGGCGCAGTTTCGGGTTTGCGCAGGCCGGTGGTACGTTTCACCAGCAGTTTTTCCAAGTCGATGCCGTCAATCAAATCCACAGGGTCGATGACGTTGCCTTCGGATTTGGACATTTTTTGCCTTCGTGGTCGCGCACGATGCCGTGGATGTACACGTCTTTAAACGGTACTTTGCCGGTGAAGTGGGTGGTCATCATAATCATGCGCGCCACCCAGAAGAAGATGATTTCGTAGCCGGTAACCAAGACGTTGGACGGCAGGAAGGCTTTGAGTTCGTCGGTTTCAGACGGCCAGCCGAGCGTGGAGAACGGCACGAGGGCGGAGGAGAACCATGTATCCAATACGTCTTCTTCGCGAGTCAAGCCTGTTTTGCCGGCTTGTTTTTCGGCTTCTTCCTGATTGCGGGCAACATACACATTGCCTTCGTTGTCGTACCATGCAGGGATTTGATGGCCCCACCACAGTTGGCGCGAGATACACCAGTCTTGGATGTTGTTCATCCATTGGTTGTAGGTGTTGACCCAGTTTTCAGGGATAAAGCGCACTGCGCCGCTGTCGACGGCTTTTTTGGCTTTGTCGGCGAGGCTCAAGCCTTTGAATTCGCTGTCAGGCTCGCCGCCGTTTGGCGTGGCGGACATGGCGACAAACCATTGGCTGGTCAGCATCGGCTCAATCACTGAGCCGGTACGGTCGCCTTTCGGCGTCATCAGCGTGTGCGGTTTGATTTCGACCAAGAAGCCTTGTTCCTGCAAATCGGCAACCATTTGTTTGCGCGCGGCAAAGCGGTCTAAGCCTGCGTATTTTTCAGGCAGGGCAAAGCCTTGTTGCGCTTCGCCTTTGAAGTTGAACACTTCGGCGTTTGCCAGCACTTTGGCTTCCAAATCGAACACATTAATCAGGCGCGTGTCGTGGCGTTTGCCGACTTCGTAGTCGTTGAAGTCGTGCGCAGGCGTGATTTTCACGCAGCCGGTGCCAAAATCTTTTTCAACGTATTCGTCGGCAATCACGGGGATAGTGCGGCCGGTCAGCGGCAGGATCAATTCTTTGCCGATCAAATGGGTATAACGTTCGTCCTCGGGATTGACGGCAACGGCAACGTCGCCCAGCAGCGTTTCGGGACGGGTGGTTGCCACGATAACGGCTTCGGCGGGATTATCCGCCAGCGGATAGCGGATGTGCCACATAGAGCCTTGTTCTTCCACGCTTTCCACTTCCAAATCAGACACTGCCGTGCCAAGCACCGGATCCCAGTTCACCAAGCGTTTGCCGCGGTAAATCAAGCCTTGCTCAAACAGGCGCACGAACACTTCGGTCACGGTTTCGGCACGCACGTCGTCCATCGTGAAATATTCGCGCGTCCAGTCGGCAGAGCAGCCCACGCGGCGCATTTGCTGGGTAATCGTACCGCCGGAAACTTCTTTCCATTCCCACACTTTTTCCAAGAATTTTTTGCGACCCAAGTCATGACGGGACACGTTTTGCGCGGCAAGCTGACGCTCGACCACGATTTGCGTGGCGATGCCCGCGTGGTCGGTGCCGGGAATCCAGGCGGTGTTACAGCCTTTCATACGGTAGTAGCGGGTCAGACCGTCCATGATGGTTTGGTTGAAGGCATGACCCATGTGCAGCGTGCCGGTTACGTTGGGCGGCGGCAGTTGGATGGAGAAAGACGGTTTCGTCAAATCCATATCAGGCTGGAAATAACCCTGCTTTTCCCAGTTTTGATAATGTTTGGATTCGATTTCGGCTGGATTGTATTTGTCTAACATGATGGAACTTTGTGAAATTAAGGTTATTTTTGATGTGCGGATTATAACGCAAAAAGGCCGTCTGAATCATTTCAGACGGCCTTCGGCATACGGGTTTTAAAAATGGAACAATACTAGGCTGACAGCAATCACCGCCATACCCGTTGTCAGGCCGTAAACGGTTTCATGGCCGTCTGAATAGCGTTTGGCGGCCGGCAGCAACTCGTCCAACGCCAAAAACACCATCACGCCGGCTATCACGCCGAATACCGAACCAAACACGGCAGGCGATAAAAACGGCTGCAAAACCAAATAGCCCAAAGCCGCCCCCAAAGGCTCGGCCAAGCCGGATAACAGACACGCCCATACCGTTTTCTTACGGCTTCGGGTGGCAAAATAAACCGGCGCGGCAATGGAAATGCCCTCCGGAATATTATGGATGGCAATTGCCAAGGCCAAAGGCATCCCGACCGCCGGATTTTCCAAGGTGGCAAAAAACGTCGCCAAGCCTTCGGGGAAATTGTGTGCCGTAATCGCAAACGCCGCCATCATGCCGACTCGCGCGATATGGCGGCGTTTGCTTTCTTGAAACGACGGGTCTTGCGCGTCTAAGGTTTCATGCGGGTTCGGCACCAGGCGGTCAATCAGTGCGATGCCGCCCATACCGGCCAAAAATGCCATGGTCGCCGCCGCAAACGCGTGGTCTTTATCATAAATTTCAGCAAACGCCTCACTGGATTTACTGAAAATCTCCGTCAGGGAAACATACACCATCGCACCACCGGCAAATGCCAAACCAAACGACAACACGCGCGGATTAGGCGTTTTGGAAAACATCACCAAGCCGCTGCCTAATACGGTAAACAAACCGGCAGCCAGCGTGATGGAAAAGGCAACGGCCAAATTGGACATCGAAAAATCGGGCATGAGAAAACCTGCGCTAAAAGCTGGGACAGGTTCAGACTAACACTTTTTAATGATTATGATAATAGTTATTATTTATTTTATTGATTGGATACCCGGATTTTGAAACAAAAGGCCGTCTGAAAAATGGTTTTCAGACGGCCCTTAAGTTTGAAATGTCGCTAAACCTTATCGCTTTCCAGCTTAAGCCTGATAGCGTGACAGGCTCAAGTCGTCGCTGCGGATTTCGGTGTCTTTGCCGCTCACGATATCGGCAGTTAATTTTGCCGAGCCCAGCGACATGGTCCAGCCCAAAGTACCGTGGCCGGTATTCAGGAACAGGTTTTCAAAGCGGGTGCGCCCGATTAACGGCGTGCTGTCGGGCGTCATCGGTCTGAGGCCGCTCCAGAACAATGCCTGGCTCAAATCGCCGCCTTCTGGGAACAAATCGTTGACGACCAAAGCCAAGGTTTCGCGGCGTTTTTCGGGCAGTTTGATTTCGTAGCCCGACAATTCCGCCATGCCGCCGACGCGGATTCTGTTGTCAAAGCGCGTGATGGCAACTTTGTAACTTTCATCTAAAACGGTGGAAACCGGCGCGCCGTCTGAATTTGTGACCGGCAGGGTCAAGGAATAGCCTTTGACGGGATAAATGGGCAGGTTGAGATCCAACTGCGCCAAAACCGTCCTGCTGAAGCAGCCGAGCGCGCAGACAACGGCATCTGCTTCAAACCGCCCTGTTTCGGTTTCAATGGCTTTGATGCGCAAACCATTGTGGTCGATGCGGCTGATGTTTTGGTTGAAGTGGAACTGTACGCCCTTTTCCTGACACAATTTGTATAGGTTTTCAGTGAAGAGGTGGCAGTCGCCGGTCGCGTCTGCAGGCAGGTGCAGACCGCCGGTAATTTTGGTGGTAACGCGTGCCAGCGCAGGCTCAAATTCTGCGCATTCTTCAGGTTTCAGACGGCGGTACGGCACGCCGTAGCGTTCCAAAACGGCAATGTCTTGTTCTGCCGCTTCAACTTCTTTGGCTTGGCGGAAAATCTGCAACGTCCCTTTTTTGCGCCCTTCAAAATTCATGCCGGTTTGCGCTTCAAAACGGCGGAACATTTCACGGCTGTATTCGGAAATCCTGACCATGCGCTCTTTATTGATTTGATAGCGCGCTGCCGTGCAGTTTTGCAACATTTGCCACAGCCATTCGATTTGATACAGGCTGCCGTCAGGGCGAAACAGCAAAGGCGGATGGCTTTTAAACAGCCATTTCAGTGCTTTGGTCGGGATACCGGGTGCCGCCCAAGGCGTGGTATAGCCGTAGGAAAGCTGGCCTGCATTGGCAAAACTGGTTTCCATCGCTACGCCCTCGGCGCGGTCGATGACTGTTACTTCATGTCCTGCCTCTGCCAGATACCACGCGGAAGATACGCCGGCAACGCCAGCACCTAAAACAAGCACTTTCATTTTTCTCCTCCTCTGACTTTTTTCCAAACAGACTTAATATACATCGGGCCGTCTGAATATTCATATTCAGACGGCCTTGGATATTAATGCGGCAATTCGCCGTTTTTGATTTTTTGTTTGAAGTCGCGCGTTTCATTGACGATGACTTTCGCCATCAACAGAAGCGCAATCAGGTTGGGCAATGCCATCAAGCCGTTGAATGTGTCCGAAGCCAGCCACACCAAATCAAGGCTCAACACGGTTCCCAGCATAACTGAAGAAACATAACCCACGCGGTACAAACCGGCAAACTTCTCGCCGAAGACGTAAACCGCGCATTTCTCGCCGTAATAACACCAGCCGAGAATGGTTGAGTAGGCAAAGAAAATCAGGCCGATGGTGACAATCCAGCCGCCGATACCGGGCAGCATTTTTTGGAAAGTGACGGTTGTCAGCGCCGCGCCGCTCAATTCAGGTTTCACAAATTCGCCGCCTGCGCCGAGCAGACCCATAACCAACACGATACCGGTAATCGAGCAGACAACGATGGTGTCCAAAAAAGTACCGGTCATGGAAACCAAAGCCTGACGGACGGGGTGGTCGGTTTTCGCGGCGGCGGCGGCAATCGGCGCAGAACCCATACCTGCCTCGTTGGAGAACACACCGCGCGCCACGCCGTAGCGGATGACCGTACCAATAGCGCCGCCGGCCACAGCTTGCGCGCTAAACGCATCAGAGAAAATCAGTTTGACGGCAGGCATCAATGCGTCAGAATTCACGACAATAATGGAAATACCGCCCACTACATAAAACACTGCCATGGCAGGTACGATAAAGGACGCGGCTTTGGCAATACCCTTAATGCCGCCCAAAAGCACAATGGCCGTTAATACAGTCAATATCACGCCGGTGTAGGCAGGTTCGACACCGAAGCTGGTTTGTACTGCCTGCGCAACCGAGTTGGACTGCACCGAGCTGCCGATACCGAAGGAAGCGAATGTGCCGAACAGCGCAAACGCAACGGCCATCCATTTCCAGTTTTTGCCCAAGCCTTTTTCGATGTAATACATCGGGCCGCCGGACATTTCGCCTTTGGAATTGGTGACGCGGTATTTCACCGCCAACACGCCCTCGCCGTATTTGGTGGCCATGCCGAAAATGGCGGTCATCCACATCCAAAATACTGCGCCCGGACCGCCGGTTACCACCGCAGTCGCCACACCGGCGATGTTGCCCGTACCGATGGTGGCGGACAGCGCGGTCATCAACGCCGCAAAATGGGAAATATCGCCTTCGTGGTCTTCGCCGTTTTCATGCTTCTTTGACGGCACAAACGCCTGTTTCAGCGCATAACCCAACATGGTGAACTGCAAGCCTTTCAGCAAAACGGTCAGCAAAATGCCCGTACCGACCAGCAGCATCAACATAATAGGTCCCCAGACCCAGCCGCTGATGGTTTCGAAAAAGGCTTTAAGATTGTCTAAAAACAATTGCATGGCTTTCTCCTTTGTCTGTTTTATTTTTTTATGCACTACTTTTTGTAGTGTCATGTAATTTCAGCACAGAATATTCAATAAGACAATATCTTTCTTTTTAAAAAGATTTTTGAGGTTTTACCCTAAAAAGATATCTATTTAGACCGGTCAGATTGTTTACAATCCGCTAAAAATAAAGGCTGCGGCCGAGATAAAATGCCAAATGAAAGTTAATCAACCATCAATTAAGACTGCAACAATTAAAATGACACAATCGACAAATGGCACATTATTGAAAAATACAAACGCGCAAATCTTGTTTTAAAAAAGCTTCAGGCCGTCTGAAAGATGGTTTTCAGACGGCCTGAGGCTTTTTAATTATATTGATAAAATCAGGTTGATGAATGTTGCCCAAGCAACTGCGCCAACAGTCGGGCAAAACGTTCCGGCGCGCCTTCGCTGGTGTGCAAATACAGGGCGGGCTCGATGAGTTCCAACTCATTGAGCAGGAATGTGTCGCCGACCAATGTGCCGTCCACGCGGGCGTAAACCGGCATTTGCGGCAAGGCAGCCAGTACGTCTTGCGCGGCACGGACGGCAAACTCGGGCGGCTCAATACCGAACACCGACACGCCATAGGCCGAGTTGGCGCGCCATTCGCCTTGTGGCGGCTGACGGCGCACGGCATGGCTGAATACGCCGTTGAAAAACACCAGCGAGGTTTCACCCGCCGTTTCGATTTCGCGGATATAAGGTTGAACAATCATACCTTGCGGATAATCCGCCATATCCACGTCCAATGCGTCCGCACAAACTTTAACCACGTCTTTGCCGCTCTGCCCGAATGCCGGCTTGATGACCGCTTCCGTCCAACCTTGTTGGTTCAGGATGTCCGCCAATTCGGTTTTTTGCGACGGAACAAACACGCTGGGAATCACTTGCGCGCCGCGCGCCGCCAAATCGCACAAATAAGTCTTTTCCATATTCCAAGCCATCAATTCGGGCGGATTGATAAAACGCTGCCCCGCCTGCCCGGCATGCTCCAGCCATTGGCGGAAAGCTTCGGGTTCGGCGGCATAATCCCATGCGCACAAAGGCAGTAAAAACGGTGCGGACGGATGGTTTTGCCACGCATCAAATACGGTTTTCACGCCCATGCTTTCCAAGCATGCCGCCAATGTTTTCAGGTTGTCCGATGGTTCGGGATAGGTTTGGCAGGTAATGAGTGCCAAAACGGTTTGCTCGGTCATGGTTGCATCTCGTTGCTAAAACCAAAATTATATAGCGAAATCAAACCAAAAGATTTTTCAGACGGCCTGATACATGAGGCCGATTCTGATAAAATGGTTTTCCCCTTTTCCGTCGGAACATGCTCATGAAATCTGCCCACGTCCTTGTCTGGTTCCGCCGCAACCTCCGCCTGCACGACAATGCCGCGCTTAATGCCGCCGTTGCAAGCGGTTTGCCCATCGCCTGCGTCTGGGTCAGCCAAAGGCCGTCTGAAAACCACAATCCGCGTCAAAGCCTGTTCCATTATCAAGCCGCACAAGAGCTGCATACCCGTCTGGCGGCGCACCATATTCCTTTATATGTTGTCGCCTCCGACGAAGACCTCCTCCCCTTGGCTGCTGCGCTCAATGCCTATACCGTCATCACAGACGAAGCCTACACCGAAGCCGAAATCCGCCAAGACAACCACCTCTGGCACAATTTCGACCGAGCAGGCATTGCGCTGCAACATGCCAACGACCGCGGCATTTTGGCCAAATCCCCCCTCATGGATGCCAACGGCCTGCCCCACACCGATTTTGCCGCCTATAAACAAGCATGGTTGCAGGCTTATTCAGGACAAAGGCCGTCTGAAACCGAATTGCCTGTTCAAACCGAACAAAACGTTCCACTGTTTCCAGCCCATACCGGCACGGTATTGCCTGCCTATCAGCAGGGCGGCGAAACCGCAGCCTTAACGCAATGGCACGCGTTCAAACAGAATTTGGTTCACTATCCGATTACCCAAAACTTTCCGGCACGAAAAAACACCAGCCTCCTCAATGCCTATCTGTCCGCAGGCTGCATTTCCCCACGCCTGCTGGCTGCCGAAGGATTGGCAAACCGACATTTCGAGTGGCTGGACAAACTCATTTTCCGCGACTACTGCTACCAGCTCGCCTACCACCGCCGCCTGCCCGAAACAACCGATGCCGCTCCGGTACGCGAATACTGGCGACTCGGCCAAACCGGCGTGCCCATCATCGACGCCTCCATCCGCGGCCTCGAAGCCACCGGCCACTTACATCCCGTTCTCCAGCAGCTGTGCGCCCACTATTTCTGCCATGCCCTCAACTTCGACCCCAACCAAGGCATCGCGTGGACAGCCTCCGTCCAAACCGGCACCGACCCCGCGCTCAACCAAGCCAACTGGCACCTTGCCGCCCAAGACACGACCACCGTCCGCTATGCCCACCGTTCGCACCAAATCGACCCCGACGGCAGCTACATCCGCAGTTACCTCCCCGAATTAGCTCACCTGCCCTCCACCCTCATCCACACACCGTGGGCTGCCGCCGACGACATCGACACACACGGCTACCCCTTTCCCAAGGCCGTCTGAAACCTGCGTTCACACCAAAAAACCACACTAAAATACAGCTGAAAAACGTTCAAACAAAATATTTTGGTTTCAGACGGCCAAACAGATTGAATAGCCAAGATTTACACGGTAAACTTACGTCATTAAAAAATTTTATTATTTCATTACAATGAAACCCGCATTCGACATAAAAACGTCACGTTTGGACGTCTTATCCATCCATCTGCACACCGCAGATCTAGCCGAATTGGAAGAATTCCTACGCCAACTGGCAGGCCAATCCCAAGACGAATTCGTTCCCTTCATTTTAGACGTACAAGATTTCGACCACCCCGAATCCATCGATTTGGGCGGCATGATTTCCCTGTTTGCCCGTTACGGCATGCAAATTTTAGGGCTGCACCACACCAGCGACACATGGGCGGCAGCGGCGGCGCGTTACCACTTGGTCTTCAAACAAGGCAACTCCACCCAGGCAGCCGACACACAAGCAGCACCTACTCCTCGCCAAGCACCGCAGCCGCAAGACGTACAAGCCACCGTTATCAACAATCCGACCGTATTGGTCAGCACGCCCGTGCGTACCGGCCAGCAGGTTTACGCTGAAAACGGCGACCTCATCGTTACTGGCATCGTCAGCCAAGGTGCGGAACTTATCGCCGACGGCAACATCCATATTTACGCCCCCATGCGCGGCAGAGCGTTGGCCGGCGCAAAAGGCAATACCAACGCGCGCATCTTTATTCATTCCATGCAGGCCGAATTAGTCTCCGTTGCCGGTATCTACCGCAACTTCGAGCAAGACCTGCCCGAGCATCTGCACAAAAAACCCGTACAAGTATCATTGCAAGACAACCGACTGGTTATCAGCGCAATCGACGCCGAATAAACATCAGTACTTAAAAAGGAAATATCGTGTCCAAAATCATCGTAGTAACTTCAGGTAAAGGCGGCGTAGGCAAGACCACTACCAGCGCCAGCATCGCAACCGGCCTGGCCCTGCGCGGCCACAAAACCGCCGTGATCGACTTCGACGTCGGTTTGCGCAACCTCGACCTGATTATGGGTTGCGAACGCCGCGTCGTGTATGACCTCATCAACGTCATCCAAGGCGAAGCCACACTCAACCAAGCCCTGATTAAAGACAAAAACTGCGAAAACCTCTACATCCTGCCTGCATCGCAAACCCGCGATAAAGACGCACTGACCCGCGAAGGCGTGGACAACGTGATGAAAGAGCTGGCCAGCGAAAAAATGGGCTTCGAATTCATTATCTGCGATTCCCCTGCCGGTATCGAACAAGGTGCACTGATGGCACTCTACTTTGCCGACGAAGCCATCATTACCACCAATCCGGAAGTATCCAGCGTCCGCGACTCCGACCGCATCTTGGGCATTTTGCAAAGCAAATCCCGCAAAGCAGAACAAGGCAGCACTGTTAAAGAGCACCTGCTGATTACCCGCTACTCCCCTGAGCGCGTGGCTAAAGGCGAAATGCTGTCTGTACAAGATATCTGCGACATCTTGCGTATTCCGTTGATCGGTGTGATTCCTGAATCACAAAACGTCCTGCAAGCTTCCAACGCCGGCGAACCTGTCATCCACCAAGACAATGCCGCAGCGGCAGAAGCCTACAAAGACGTTATCGCCCGCCTCTTGGGTGAAAACCGCGAAATGCGTTTCCTCGAAGCTGAGAAGAAAAGCTTCTTAAAACGACTGTTCGGAGGTTAATACATGTCACTGCTCGATATGCTGTTCGGCAGAAAGCCGAAAACCGCCACCGTCGCGCGCGACCGCCTGCAAATCATCATCGCGCAAGAACGCGCACAAGAAGGCCAAGCTCCGGACTATCTGCCGACCCTGCGTAAAGAGTTGTTGGAAGTCCTGTCCAAATACGTCAACGTATCATTGGACGACATCCGCATCTCCCAAGAGAAACAAGACGGCTTGGACGTTCTTGAGCTGAACATCACCCTGCCGGAACAAAAAAAGGCTTAACACATGACCTTGACCGAATTGCGTTACATCGTAGCCGTCGCACAAGAACGTCACTTCGGACGTGCCGCACGACGCTGCTTTGTCAGCCAGCCCACCCTCTCCATCGCCATCAAAAAGCTGGAGGAAGAGCTGTCGGTATCCCTGTTCGACCGTAGCAGCAACGACATCATCACGACCGAAGCGGGCGAGCGCATTGTCGCCCAAGCCCGCCGGGTTTTGGAAGAAGCAGAACTCATCAAGCACCTTGCCAATGAAGAGCAAAACGAATTGGAAGGCGCGTTCAAACTCGGCCTGATTTTCACCGTTGCTCCCTACCTTCTGCCCAAGCTCATTACCGCGCTGCGTGAAACCGCGCCGAAAATGCCACTGATGCTGGAAGAGAACTATACCCACATCCTGACCGAGTCGCTCAAACGTGGCGATGTCGATGCAATCGTCGTTGCCGAGCCGTTCCAAGAGCCGGGCATCGTGACCGAGCCTCTGTATGACGAACCTTTCTTCGTCATTGTTCCCAAAGGCCATCACTTTGAAGAACTCGATGCCGTTACGCCTCAGCTTTTAGGCGAAGAACAAGTGTTGCTGCTGTCCGAAGGCAACTGTATGCGCGACCAAGTGTTGGCGAGCTGTTCCGAATTGGCTTCCAAACAAAAAATCCAAGGTTTGACCAATACCCTGCAAGGCAGCTCCATCAATACCATCCGCCACATGGTTGCCAGCGGCCTGGCCATCAGCGTCATGCCGGCTACCGCATTGACCGAAAACGACCACATGCTTTTCAGCATTATCCCGTTTGAAGGTACTGCACCGCACCGCCGTGTCGTTTTGGCCTATCGTCGCAACTTTGTCCGTCCCAAAGCACTGACTGCTTTGCGTACTGCCATTTTGCAATCGCAACTGACCGGTGTAACCTTCGTCAACGAATAAACCGTAAAACAAAAGGCCGTCTGAATGTTCAGACGGCCTTTTTATTTTTAACCGAATAAAGGATTAGTAGCGAGTATGAACCTGACTGCCGATAACACCACCCAAAGCCGCACCACCCAAGGTAGAGCCAGTATCGCCACCAATCAAGTTACCTGCCACACCACCCAATACCGCACCAGCAGCAGTGTTGCGTTGGGTTTGAGTCATATTGGCACATGCACCCAAAGAAGCGGCCAGCATGATCAAGGTCACAGTTTTTGCAAAAGTTTTCTTCATGGTTTGATTCTCCATCAGGGATTAAGCTTTATATGGAGCAGTATGGCACAACCTTTCATTAATATATTTTCTGATAAGTAAAGACAGATTAAACTAAGATAACGCCCTTGATGAACGGTTAACCTCAAAAACAAACGGCAATTCCAATAGAATATTTATAAAATTTAATATATTTAGCATAAAATTGCGCATGCATCAACCGCATTCGGTAGTGATACAATGACGACTTGTCTGAATTACCGGAAACACCCGTCATGAGTATCTACGCACTGGCACACATCATCCACGTTTATTGCGCGATTGCCTTTGTCGGCGGCGTATTTTTCGAAATGCTGGTCCTCTCCGTTTTACACACCGGCCGCGTTTCACGCGAATCGCGCCGCGAAGTCGAACATGCCATGTCCTATCGTGCCGTCCGCGTAATGCCGCCTGTCGTCATTACCCTGTTCATCAGCGGCATCGTGATGGTGTACAACCGCTACCTGCCGATACTGCACCACCCATTCGACAGCTCTTTCGGCATCATGCTGAGCATCAAAATCCTGTTGGCAATAAGCGTTTTGGTACATTTTGCCATCGCCGTCGTCAAAATGGCACGGCACACCCTCACCGTCGGCTGGTCGAAATACATACACGCCGTTGTATTCAGCCATATGCTGTTTATCGTCTTTTTTGCCAAAGCAATGTTCTACCTGTCTTGGTAAACCTTACCCATACCCCACACACAAGGATTGTTTATGACCCAATACCCGTCCGTCGGCTCGCCGATGTTTTACGGCATCTTCTTTATTGCCGTCTTAATCATGATCGCCATCGATATGGTATCGCTGAAAAAAAA
>NZ_KV820408.1:15736-28371 GCF_001815375.1 Neisseria sp. HMSC065C04 | reverse complement strand
AAAAAAAACGGCGCCCACAAAGTCAGCATCAAAGAAGCCCTCGCCTGGAGCGGCATTTGGGTGGCCGTATCCTGCACGTTTGCAGGCTGGCTCTATTTTGAACTGGCGGGCAACCCAACTTACGGGGCCGTTGTCGCCAAAGAAAAAGTCCTCGAATTCTTCACCGGCTATGTGCTTGAAAAATCCCTTGCCGTTGATAACATCTTCGTTTTCCTGATGATTTTCGGCTACTTCAAAGTCGAACCCAAATTCCAACATCGCGTCTTGCTCTATGGCGTATTCGGCGCCATCGTCCTGCGCGCCATCATGATCTTCATCGGCGCAGCCTTGGTACAACAATTTGAATGGATTTTGTACCTCTTCGGCGCATTCCTCTTATACACCGGCATTCACATGATGAAGCCCGAAGCCGAAGCTGAAGAAGACCTTTCCCAAAACAAGATCCTGACCCTGCTCAAAAAAGTCATCCCGACCAGCCAACAGTTTGACGGTGAAAAATTCTTTACCATCGAAAACGGCAAACGTATTGCTACGCCGCTTTTGCTGGTATTGATTATGATCGAATTGAGCGACGTCATCTTCGCCGTGGACAGCATCCCCGCTATTTTTGCCGTAACCACCGACCCTTTCATCGTCCTCACTTCCAACATTTTTGCCATCTTGGGCCTGCGTGCCATGTACTTCTTACTGGCAGACTTTGCCGAACGCTTTATTTTCCTCAAATACGGCTTGGCTTTCGTATTGAGCTTTATCGGCATCAAGATGCTGATTATGCACTGGGTGCATATCCCGATTTCCATTTCGCTGTCCGTCGTCTTCGGCGCACTGGGTGCGTCCATCCTGACTTCTTTGGTGTACACGCGTCAGCAAGAGAAAAAATAATCTGCCGATATAAAAAGGCCGTCTGAACATTTCAGACGGCCTTTTCAAATATCAAACACCAGCTTATTTAGCAGCGTCTTTCAATTTGTCGGCAGCTTCTTGAGTCGCATCGGCTGCTTTACCCATAGCGTCTTTAGCTGCGTCTTTGGCAGCATCTTTAGCATCAGAAACTGCATCTTTAGCTTCTTCAACCGCTTTACCGGCAGCATCTTTTGCGTCAGAAACTGCTTTATCTGCAGTTGCTTTAGCATCTGCAGCAGCGTCTTTAACATCAGAAACAGCTTGCTCAGCTGCACCTTTGGCTTCAGAAGCAGCAGCATCAACAGTAGAAGCTGCATTTTCAGCAGCAGTGTTTACATCGGAAGCAACAGCAGAAGCCGCCTCTTGGGTTTCTTTTTTCGCTTCTTGTGTACACGCCGCCAAGCCGGCTACCATCATCGCAGCAATCAATAATTTTTTCATGTTGTATATCCTTTGGTCTAAAAAATATCCATCAGAACTGACAGATTAGATAATCATAACATAATAAATGCTCAAAAAAGGAAGAATTAACGCCAAATGACAGCCGATTTACGTTTTTTGAAAAAAATTTCAAAAAAACAGTTGACGAAAAGAAACAAGCTCCCTATAATGCACAGCTTATCGGGTCGTTAGCTCAGTCGGTAGAGCAGCGGACTTTTAATCCGTTGGTCGAGCGTTCGAATCGCTCACGACCCACCAAATATGAAAACCTGCTTTGAAAAAAGCAGGTTTTTTTTATATTCTCCATCAAGCCTTTCTTCACTTGATACCTCCCTTATTATCAACATCAATAATATTCGAGCTTTGTCACAATGCTGTTATAGATGTAACTGAAAGCATCACAAACCTCTTGAATCAATCAAACCCAACTCCTCACCCAACATCTTTTTCTAAAAACTTCCAAATACCTACCATCAACCCATGCCAAATCCTCTTGTATGCCAGACAATTTAGGCATAGACTAAAACTACATCCAACTACAACAACAGGAGAAGGTTTGATGAAACAACTGTCTATGTATATCAACGGCCGCTTTGAAACCGACTTTAACGATACATGGCGTGATGTATTGAATCCGGCAACCGAAGAAGTCATCGCGCGTGAGCCTAAAGGTGGAAAAGCCGATGTTGATCGTGCTGTTGCCGCAGCCAGAGATGCACAAACTACATGGGAGCGTTTGCCTGCCGTTGAACGCGGCGCATACCTGCGCAAAATTGCCCAAGGCATCCGCGAACGTGCCGACGAGCTGACGGATACTATTGTTGCCGAAGGCGGCAAAACCAAAGATTTGGCACGCATAGAAGTTATGTTCACTGCCGATTATCTCGACTACCAAGCCGAATGGGCGCGCCGTTATGAAGGTGAAATCATCCAAAGCGACCGCCCGCGCGAAAATATTTTATTGTTCAAACGTCCTTTAGGCGTGATCGCCGGCATTTTGCCGTGGAACTTCCCATTCTTCCTGATCGCCCGCAAAATGGGCCCGGCTTTGGTAACAGGCAATACCATCGTCGTCAAACCGAGCAGCGTAACCCCGATTAACTGTCACATTTTTGCTGAAATCGTTCACGCTTCAGGCTTACCGGCCGGCGTATTCAACGTCGTCAACGGCCCAGGCGCAGAAATCGGCAACGCCTTGGCATCGCATCCGCAAGTCGATATGGTCAGCCTGACCGGTTCTGTCGATGCAGGCCGCCAAGTGATGGAAGCTGCCGCCGCCAACATTACCAAAGTCTCACTGGAACTGGGTGGCAAAGCCCCTGCCATCGTTTTGAAAGACGCGGATTTAGACTTGGCAGTGAAATCCATCTTGGCTTCTCGCGTCGGCAACACCGGCCAAATCTGCAACTGCGCCGAACGCGTATATGTCCACAGCAGCCTGAAAGACGCGTTTATCGAAAAAATGACCGCCGCCATGAAAGGCGTGCGCTACGGCAACCCGGCCGAAGCCGAACCCGGCGCACTGGAAATGGGCCCGTTGATTGAAGAACGCGCCGTAAAATCCGTTGCCGAAAAAGTCGAACGCGCAGTTCGACAAGGCGCAACTTTGGTTTGCGGCGGCAAACGTGCCGACGGCAAAGGCTACTTCTTCGAACCTACCCTGCTGACCGATACCGACAACAGCATGGACATCATGAAAGAAGAAACCTTCGGCCCAGTCCTGCCGGTTGCCACTTTCGACACACTCGATCAAGTCATCGCCCTGGCAAACGACAGCGAATTCGGCCTGACCAGCTCCGTCTATACCACCAATCTGAATGAAGCGTTTTATGTAACCCGCCGTCTGCGTTTCGGCGAAACCTACATCAACCGCGAAAACTTCGAAGCCATGCAGGGCTTCCATGCCGGTTGGAAAAAATCAGGTATCGGCGGCGCCGACGGTAAACACGGTTTGGAAGAATATCTGCAGACCCAAGTTGTTTATTTAGAAACCGATATCTAACCGCCGACACGGCCCTTCATGAAACAAAAGGCCGTCTGAAACCGATTTTTCAGGTTAAACTGCACCCAAAAAGTTGCCACTCCAACTAACAAGGTGCAGTTTTTTTATAACTAATTTTTATTAAATAGGAAAGTAACCATGTTGCACAAAATCGGGATAATGAGCGCGTTGATCTTGGGTCTTGCTATGCCAGCTGCTGCCGAATGTTTGATTCAAAAAGACAGTATCGGAGGAATTAAATTGGGGCAAAACTTGAAGCAGGTAAAACAGAAATTTCCGAAAGCAAAAATGGATAAAACAAGCGATGCCGATGGCGTGTCTTTTGTTGCCATCGCACTGTCTAAAGACGTCTTGATTTTCGCTTCTCAAGATGGGGAAGATGATCCTGATACCCCTATAAAACTGCATAAAAAAATTAATTTTTTGGAAACCGATTCTCCTACCTGTCACACGACTTCAGGTGTACACCCGGGCATGAAGATTAAAGACGCAGAAGCCAAGCTGGGCAAAGTCAAAGGAATCCAACTATCAGAAATCGAAGCGCGTGAATACGCAACATTTGCCCGCCAACCGAAACATTTCGGATTTATAGTAGAACAGGGGGCAGGGATTTATCCGAGTAAAGGTGGAGCACCGAATCAAACTCGGCGTTACCGTCAAACGGCACGTATTGAAGCAATTTCCGTATCTCAATCCCGAGGTTTTGATAATTGAAGAGCAAGATATTAGACAGAATGAACTACACCCCCAAAGTTGCCCTCCAACTAACAAGGTGCAGTTTTTTATATCCCTATATGCATTACACTTCAAATACCAAGACCAATACCACATCTCACGCACCCATCTGCAACGTTGGATAACCGCCTATCAGGAAAGCGGCATCGGCGCACTCAAACCCTTCAGTCCAAAATCATGACCGACCACTGCAAAAATCCCTTCATCGCCGACAAGCCGATCACAAAAATACAGTTTTTTGGGGGCAGTTCAGGTTTCAGACGGCCTTTCTGCCTTTATAGAAAAAAACACCGACATCGCGTAAAATAGAGCCAATTTTTCACTTTATTCAGGCCGTCTGAAAACTCCGGCAGCCTGACTCATTTTTCCGGAAAACACCATGAGCGAACAAAACAATCCTCAAATCGAGCCGCAGTTGGACGAAAACCAAATCATCGCCCTGCGCCGCGAGAAACTGCACAACATCCGCAAAGAACGCAACGCCTACCCTAACGATTTCAAACGCGACAGCTTTGCCGCCGACCTGCATACCCAATACGGTGAAATCAGCAAAGAAGAACTCGACCCGCAAGGCATTCCTGTCAAAGTGGCCGGCCGCATGATGCTCAAACGTCAAATGGGCAAAGCCAGCTTCGCCACCATTCAAGACGTTACCGGTCAAATCCAGCTTTATTTGAACAACAAAGGCGTGAGCCAAGAAGTTTTGGACGACTTCAACCACTGGGACCTGGGCGACATCGTCGGCGCGGAAGGTACTTTGTTCAAAACCAACCACGGCGAATTGACCGTGCGCGTGTCCAACATCCGCCTACTGTCCAAATCCCTGCGCCCTCTGCCGGACAAACATAAAGGCTTGAGCGATCAGGAAACCAAATACCGTCAACGCTACGTCGATTTGATTGCCAACGAAGAATCGCGCAATACGTTTATCAAACGCAGCCAAATCATCCAATCCGTGCGCAATTTCATGGTCAACGAGCATTATTTGGAAGTTGAAACCCCGATGATGCACCCGATTCCGGGCGGCGCGACAGCGAAACCCTTTGTGACCCACCACAACGCTTTGGATATTCCGCTCTACCTGCGCATTGCTCCCGAGCTGTATCTGAAACGCTTGGTTGTCGGCGGCTTGGAACGCGTGTTTGAAATTAACCGCAGCTTCCGCAACGAAGGTATGTCTGTGCGCCACAACCCTGAATTCACCATGATCGAATTCTACGAAGCCTTTTCCGACTACGAACGCATGATGCAAATGGCGGAAGACATCATCCGCAATGCTTCCCGCGCGGTAAACGGCACGGCAAAAATCAGCTACAACGGCAAAGAAGTCGATTTGGAAAGCCCGTTTGAGCGCCTGACCATTCTCGAAGCCATCAAAAAATACAATCCGCACTACACCGATGAGCAGTTAAACGATGAAGAATGGCTGAAAAAAGAAATCGTCAAACACGGCGAAAGCCTGCCTCCGTCTCCGGGTATCGGCAGCCTGCAACTTGCCCTGTTTGAAGGTTGCGCCGAGGGCAAACTGTGGAACCCGACTTTCATCATCGACTACCCTGTCGAAGTGTCGCCATTGGCACGCGCATCCGACAGCAAACCGGGTTTGACCGAACGCTTCGAGCTTTTCGTTGTCGGCCGCGAACTGGCAAACGGCTACTCCGAGTTAAACGATCCGGAAGACCAAGCCGAACGCTTCAAGGCGCAAGTGGCGCAAAAAGACGCTGGCGACGACGAAGCCATGCACTATGATGCCGACTACATCCGCGCCATGGAATTCGGCTTGCCGCCGACCGGCGGCTGCGGCATCGGTATCGACCGCTTGGTAATGTTGCTGACCGATTCGCAAACCATCCGCGACGTGATTCTGTTCCCGCAAATGCGTCCCGAATAACGCATTGAAATAAAATCAAGGCCGTCTGAAAACAAGACTCTGTTTTCAGACGGCCTTTTTGTTCAAATATGTAAAACAGAAAAATTAAAATCGATAATTCCTTTACATTATAATAATAAAATCCCATGATAATCAAAAGCATAATATAAAAAAGAATATGTAAACGTTTTTCAGTTTGTTGACAGTCTGCTAGAATACATCCAATTACAGACAGCCCACACACACAGGCCGTCTGAAAATGCAAAAACTCTGAAAGGTTTGTATGGATCAATTTTTCGAACAGCTTCACGGCTGGGTAAACGACATCAACGACCCAATGTGGTCGGGGTTGGTATATATGCTTTTAGGCGCAGGCCTCTTTTTCACCGTTACCACCGGTTTTGTACAATTCCGCCTCTTCGGCCGCAGTATCAAAGAAATGCTGGGCGGTCGCAAACAAGGTGATGATCCGCACGGAATCACACCGTTCCAAGCATTTGTTACCGGCCTGGCCAGCCGCGTAGGCGTTGGCAACATCGCCGGGGTGGCGATTGCCATCAAACTCGGCGGGCCGGGCGCGGTATTCTGGATGTGGGTAACTGCCTTAATCGGCATGAGTTCGGCGTTTGTCGAATCTTCACTGGCCCAACTCTTTAAAGTCCGGGACTACGACAACCACCACTTCCGCGGCGGTCCTGCCTACTACATAACTCAAGGCCTGGGACAAAAATGGCTGGGCGTTTTGTTCGCCCTGAGCCTGATTTTCTGTTTCGGCTTTGTATTTGAAGCCGTACAGACCAATACCATCGCCGATACCACCAAAGCGGCATGGGGCTGGGATCAACACTATGTTGGTGTCGCCCTGGTCATTCTGACTGCCCCTATTATCTTCGGCGGTATCCGTCGCGTATCTAAAGCCGCGGAAATTATCGTTCCGCTGATGGCGGTTTTATATCTCGTCATAGCACTCTTCATCATTGCTACCAATATTTCCCTGATTCCTGACGTGTTCGGTCAGATTTTCTCCAACGCGTTCAACTTCGATTCGGCTGCAGGCGGTTTCCTCGGCGGTCTGATTTCGACCACCATGATGCAGGGTATCAAACGCGGCCTGTATTCCAATGAGGCGGGTATGGGTTCCGCGCCGAACGCCGCAGCCGCAGCCGAAGTGAAACACCCCGTCTCCCAAGGCATGATTCAAATGCTGGGCGTTTTCGTCGATACCATCATCGTCTGCTCATGCACCGCCTTTATCGTCTTGACCTATCAACAGCCTTACGGCGACCTGAGCGGTGCGGCGCTGACCCAAGCGGCAATCGTCAGCCAGGTAGGCGAATGGGGCGCGGGCTTCCTTGCTGCCATCCTGTTTATGTTTGCCTTCTCAACCGTTATCGGCAACTATGCCTATGCCGAGTCCAACGTCCAATTCATCAAGAGCCATTGGCTGGTTACCGCCGTTTTCCGTATGCTGGTTTTGGCATGGGTCTACTTCGGCGCAGTTGCCAACGTACCCTTGGTATGGGATATGGCAGACATGGCCATGGGTATCATGGCATGGATTAACCTCGTTGCCATCCTGCTCCTGTCACCACTTGCCTTCCTGCTGTTGAAAGACTACACAGCCAAGCTGAAAATGGGTAAAGACCCAGAGTTCAAACTCTCTGAACACCCGGGCTTGAAACGCAAAATCAAATCCGATATCTGGTAAAACCAAAGGCCGTCTGAAATTTCAGACGGCCTTTTTAATCCCTGCCATTTAGACAAAACGATGCCCCTTAAAGCAGAAGCCTTAAGGGGCAGAGCGTTGCGGCACATCTTTTCAGACGGCCTTATTGTAGCAACGTTTCTCATTTCGCAGTGCAACAATATGTTCAAATTCTAATTCCAAATCGACACCCAGTCAAGCATTTCATTTGCATGGTAATACTTACCTAGGATATATTTATACTTACCAAACATCATATTACGGAGAAACCGATGGCTGCATTCAAACCCAACCCAATCAACTACATCCTCGGTCTCGATATCGGCATCGCATCCGTCAGCTGGGCGATGGTAGAAATTGACGAAGAAGAAAACCCCATCCGCCTGATTGATTTGGGCGTGCGCGTATTTGAGCGTGCAGAAGTTCCGAAAACAGGTGACTCTCTCGCAGCGGCAAGACGCTTGGCACGCAGTGTTCGCCGCCTGACCCGCCGTCTCGCCCATCGCCTGCTTCGAGCCCGTCGCCTATTGAAACGCGAGGGCGTATTACAAGCCGCCGATTTTGATGAAAACGGCTTGATTAAATCCTTGCCGAATACACCATGGCAACTTCGCACAGCCGCATTAGACCGCAAACTGACGCCTTTGGAGTGGTCGGCAGTCTTGTTGCATTTAATCAAACATCGCGGCTATTTGTCGAAACGGAAAAATGAAGAGCAAACTGCCGATAAGGAGCTTGGGGCTTTGCGTGCAGGTATGAAGAGTAACACTCAAGCCTTAAAGACAGGCAATTTCCGCACTCCGGCCGAATTGGCTTTAAATAAATTTGAAAAAGAAAGCGGCCATATCCGCAACCAGCGCGGCGATTATTCGCATACGTTCAGCCGCGAAGATTTACAGGCGGAGCTGGTTTTGCTGTTTGAAAAACAAAAAGAATTCGGCAATCCGCATGTTTCAGACGGCCTTAAAGAAGGTATTGAAACCCTGCTGATGGCGCAACGCCCTGCTCTGTCCGGCGATGCCATTCAAAAAATGTTGGGGCATTGCACCTTCGAACCGACAGAGCCGAAAGCCGCTAAAAACACCTACACAGCCGAACGTTTCATCTGGCTGACCAAGCTGAACAACCTGCGTATTTTAGAGCAAGGCAGCGAGCGGCCATTGACCGCTACCGAACGAGCCACGCTTATGGACGAGCCATACAGAAAATCCAAACTGACTTACGCACAAGCCCGTAAGCTGCTGGGTTTAGAAGATACCGCCTTTTTCAAAGGCTTACGCTATGGTAAAGACAATGCCGAAGCCTCGACATTGATGGAAATGAAGGCCTACCATACCATCAGCCGTGCGCTGGAAAAAGAAGGATTGAAAGACAAAAAATCTCCATTAAACCTTTCTCCCGAATTACAAGATGAAATCGGCATGGCATTCTCCCTGTTCAAAACCGATGAAGACATTACAGGCCGTCTGAAAGACCGTATACAGCCCGAAATCTTAGAAGCGCTGTTAAAACACATCAACTTCGACAAGTTCGTCCAAATTTCCTTGAAAGCATTGCGCCGAATTGTGCCTCTAATGGAGCAAGGCAAACGTTACGATGAAGCCTGTGCCGAAATCTACGGAGACCATTACGGCAAGAAAAATATGGAAGAAGAGATTTATCTGCCACCGATTCCCGCCGATGAAATCCGTAACTCAGTCGTCTTACGCGCCTTATCTCAAGCCAGAAAAGTCATTAACGCCGTTGTACGCCGTTACGGCTCCCCTGCGCGTATCCATATTGAAACGGCAAGGGAAGTAGGCAAATTGTTTAAAGACCGCAAAGAAATCGAAAAACGCCAAGAAGAAAACCGTAAAGACCGGGAAAAAGCCGCCGCTAAATTCCGAGAGTATTTCCCCAATTTTGTCGGCGAACCCAAATCCAAAGATATTCTGAAACTGCGCCTGTACGAGCAACAACACGGCAAATGCCTGTATTCGGGCAAAGAAATCAACTTAGGCCGTCTGAACGAAAAAGGCTATGTCGAAATCGACCATGCCCTGCCGTTCTCGCGCACATGGGACGATAGTTTCAACAATAAAGTGCTGGTATTGGGCAGCGAAAACCAAAACAAAGGCAATCAAACCCCTTACGAATACTTCAACGGCAAAGACAACAGCCGCGAATGGCAGGAATTTAAAGCGCGTGTCGAAACCAGCCGCTTTCCTCGCAGTAAAAAACAACGGATTCTGCTGCAAAAATTCGACGAAGACGGCTTTAAAGAACGCAATCTGAACGATACGCGCTACGTCAACCGTTTCCTGTGCAAATTTGTTGCCGACCATATGCTGCTGACAGGTAAAGGAAAAAGATGTGTTTTTGCCTCAAACGGACAAATTACCAATCTATTGCGCGGCTTTTGGGGATTGCGCAAAGTGCGTGCGGAAAACGACCGCCATCACGCCTTGGACGCAGTCGTCGTTGCCTGCTCAACCGTTGCCATGCAGCAGAAAATTACCCGTTTTGTGCGCTATAAAGAGATGAACGCGTTTGACGGTAAAACCATAGATAAAGAAACAGGAGAAGTGCTGCATCAAAAAACATACTTCCCGCAACCTTGGGAATTTTTCGCACAAGAAGTCATGATTCGCGTCTTCGGCAAACCAGATGGCAAACCCGAATTCGAAGAAGCCGATACCCCAGAAAAACTGCGCGCGTTGCTTGCCGAAAAATTATCATCTCGCCCCGAAGCCATACACGAATACGTGACGCCACTGTTTGTTTCACGCGCGCCCAATCGGAAGATGAGCGGGCAAGGCCATATGGAGACCGTCAAATCTGCCAAACGACTGGATGAAGGCATCAGCGTGTTGCGCGTACCGCTGACACAGTTAAAATTGAAAGACTTGGAAAAAATGGTCAATCGGGAGCGTGAACCTAAGCTATACGAAGCGCTGAAAGCACGGTTGGAGGCACATAAAGACGATCCTGCCAAAGCCTTTGCCGAGCCGTTTTACAAACACGATAAAGCAGGCAACCGCACTCAACAGGTAAAAGCCGTACGCATAGAGCAAGTACAGAAAACCGGGGTATGGGTGCGCAACCATAACGGTATTGCCGACAACGCAACCATGGTGCGCGTAGATGTGTTTGAGAAAGGCGACAAGTATTATCTGATACCGATTTACAGTTGGCAGGTAGCGAAAGGGATTTTGCCGGATAGGGCTGTTGTACAAGGAAAAGATGAAGAAGATTGGACAGTAATGGATGATAGTTTTGAGTTTAAGTTTGTACTTTATGCGAATGATTTGATTAAAGTTCAACTTAAGAAAGATTCTTTCTTTGGCTATTTTATTGGACTTGACCGCGCCACAGGACAAATTTCTCTTCGACATCATGATTTAGATAAGTCAAAAGGTAAAGACGGCATATATCGAATCGGTGTCAAAACCGCCCTTTCATTCCAAAAATACCAAATTGACGAACTGGGCAAAGAAATCAGACTATGCCGTCTGAAAAAACGCCCGCCTGTCCGTTAAATTAATCTATCCCTGTTTCAGATGGCCTGAAGCAGGGATTTTTTATATAAAAATAAGGGGAAAAACATGACTTGGCGTAGCCTGCTTATTCAAAACGGCGGCAAACTATCCTTGCAACGCCGGCAACTGCTGATTCAACAAAACGGCGAGTCCCATACCGTACCATTAGAGGACATCGCCGTTATCATCATCGAAAACCGTGAAACCCTGATTACTGCCCCGCTTCTGTCAGCCTTAGCCGAGCATGGTGCAACCCTGCTGACCTGCGACGAGCAGTTCCTGCCCTGCGGACAATGGCTGCCTTATGCCCAATATCACCGCCAACTTAAAATCCTCAAGCTGCAGCTAAATATAAGCGAACCCTTAAAAAAGCAATTTTGGCAACATATCGTCCGCCAAAAAATCCTGAATCAAGCATTTGTCGCAGACGAAACAGGCAATGATCTTGCAGCCAAACGGCTGCGCACTTTGGCAGTCGAAGTCCGCTCAGGCGATACAGGAAACCGTGAAGCCCAAGCTGCCGCCCTCTACTTCCAAGCCCTCTTTGGGGAAAAGTTTACCCGTAATGACAACAACGCCGTCAATGCCGCATTGAATTACACCTACGCCGTGCTCCGTGCAGCAGTTGCACGCGCCCTGACCTTATATGGCTGGTTGCCCGCATTAGGCTTGTTTCATAGAAGCGAACTAAATCCATTCAACCTCGCCGATGACTTTATCGAACCCTTACGTCCATTGGCCGACCTGGTCGTTATACATTTGCATGAACAAGGCCGTCTGAAAACTGAACTGACACCCAACCTCAAACAAAACCTTATAAAGATCCTTCACTATCAAATCTGCATCGAACGGCAACATTTCAGCACCTTGGCTGCCATCGACAAAATGATTTCTTCATTTCAAGCCAGCGTAACTAACAAAAACGCTAAACAGCTGAAACTGCCTGAAATCTTGCCATTGAAAGAATACCAATATGAGTGAGGCTAAATTTATGAGGATTATCGTCTTCTTCGACCTACCTGTTACCACGGCGGCCAAGCGCAAAGCCGCCAATCAATTCCGCCAGTTCCTATTAAAAGATGGATACCAAATGCTCCAACTTTCCGTATACAGCCGTATTGTCAAAGGTCGAGATTCGTTGCAAAAACACCACAATAGGCTATGTGCAAACCTACCGCAAGAAGGCTCAATCCGCTGTTTGGAAGTAACAGAAAAGCAATATGCCACCATGAAACTGCTGTTGGGAGAGCTGAAAATCCAAGAAAAAAGGGTAAATTCCGACCAACTATTATTATTTTAAGGCTGCTTTTTTAGACAAAATAAAACGGGAAACCCCTATAGAATAAGGGTTTCCCGTTGAAGTATTGTAGCACTGCGAAATGAGAAAGGGAGCTACAACGGGGTGTATCGATGAGTAATTTAGGGGCTTATTGTAGCACTGCGAAATGAGAAAGGGAGCTA
>NZ_KV820408.1:15342-15636 GCF_001815375.1 Neisseria sp. HMSC065C04 | reverse complement strand
GTAGCACTGCGAAATGAGAAAGGGAGCTACAACTCAATCATCAAGCCCTAATAGCTCATCCGCATTGTAGCACTGCGAAATGAGAAAGGGAGCTACAACGGTTTCACGCGCCCCATCAACACCCATTCTATTGTAGCACTGCGAAATGAGAAAGGGAGCTACAACTAGGCGTGCGCTTGGGAGTGAAAACCAGCGATTGTAGCACTGCGAAATGAGAAAGGGAGCTACAACAGATGAATTTGATTATATGGTTCATTTGGGATTGTAGCACTGCGAAATGAGAAAGGGAGCTAC
>NZ_KV820408.1:14819-15242 GCF_001815375.1 Neisseria sp. HMSC065C04 | reverse complement strand
TAGCACTGCGAAATGAGAAAGGGAGCTACAACAGTATATACACGAAGAGCAAAAAGCAATTGATTGTAGCACTGCGAAATGAGAAAGGGAGCTACAACACGTCTCGACTGCTACCGTTTTTTGTCATTAGTGTAGCACTGCGAAATGAGAAAGGGAGCTACAACTGTTGCTGTTAACATAATCCAAGATTCATCATTGTAGCACTGCGAAATGAGAAAGGGAGCTACAACTTAATCTGTTGTACTTGGCTGCTATCTTTTATTGTAGCACTGCGAAATGAGAAAGGGAGCTACAACGTACTTCTTCTTCGATACCTTCTAAGTCATATTGTAGCACTGCGAAATGAGAAAGGGAGCTACAACCGACAATATCGTCTTTCACGCCCTCGCCAAATTGTAGCACTGCGAAATGAGAAAGGGAGCT
>NZ_KV820408.1:14493-14719 GCF_001815375.1 Neisseria sp. HMSC065C04 | reverse complement strand
TAGCACTGCGAAATGAGAAAGGGAGCTACAACACTGACAAAAGTTATAACCACCTGTGTCATATTGTAGCACTGCGAAATGAGAAAGGGAGCTACAACAGACAGCTTCCAAATAAAACATGGCTTGATATTGTAGCACTGCGAAATGAGAAAGGGAGCTACAACAGACGGGCTGGCGGGTTGAGTGTAGTGAAAATTGTAGCACTGCGAAATGAGAAAGGGAGCTA
>NZ_KV820408.1:0-14393 GCF_001815375.1 Neisseria sp. HMSC065C04 | reverse complement strand
GTAGCACTGCGAAATGAGAAAGGGAGCTACAACCCCGTAATTTGACATGCGGGGATTTGGCAGATTGTAGCACTGCGAAATGAGAAAGGGAGCTACAACCGTATCGCCTTCACCAAAAATAGCTCCGTTATTGTAGCACTGCGAAATGAGAAAGGGAGCTACAACCATTGTCCGTTGCACAAATACCTGTAACCTATTGTAGCACTGCGAAATGAGAAAGGGAGCTACAGCAGTTATTGACACGAGGCGGATTGTAACTCTGCGCAATGATAAAGAGTCTATCCAAATAAAAAAGCACCACCTAAACAGGTAGTGCTTTCATATTAATTTGCTTATTCAGCAGAATCAGCTGCTTTATCAACCAATTCAACCAATGCCAAAGGAGCATTGTCGCCTTTACGGAAACCGTATTTCAGTACACGAACATAGCCGCCGTTACGAGCAGCAAAGCGTGGACCCAATTCGTCAAACAATTTAACTACAACATCACGATCGCGAGTGCGGTCAAAAGCCAAACGACGGTTTGCCAAAGAAGGTTTTTTACCCAAGGTAATCAAGGGCTCAACTACGCGGCGCAATTCTTTTGCTTTAGGCAAAGTTGTCACGATGGTTTCGTGAGTCAACAAGGAATTCGCCATATTGCGCAGCATCGCAGCACGGTGGCTGCTAGTACGGTTTAATTTGCGGTTGCCATTACGATGACGCATGTCATTATCCTTTAATCTTCAAACTTACGGCTTTTCTAAGCCTACAGGCGGCCAAGCTTCTAATTTGGAACCTAATGTCAGGCCTTTAGAGGCCAACACTTCTTTGATCTCATTCAAAGATTTACGACCCAAATTAGGGGTCTTGAGAAGCTCGGTTTCAGTACGTTGAATCAAATCGCCAATATAGTAAATATCTTCAGCTTTCAGACAATTAGCTGAACGTACGGTTAATTCCAAATCATCTACAGGACGCAGCAAGATAGGATCGATAGGAGGCGCTTTTTCTTCAACCTCTTCAACCGGAGTACCTTGCAGATCTGCAAAAATAGACATTTGGTCAATTAAGATACGTGCGGCACTACGTACAGCTTCTTCTGGATCAATAGAACCATTGGTTTCAATATCTAAAACCAATTTATCCAAATCCGTGCGTTGCTCTACGCGTGCAGGTTCAACTTCAAAGCTAACACGACTGATGGGCGAAAAGCTCGCATCCAACTGAATCGCACCAATCTGTTTATTCTCATCACGCAATACGCGACGACCTGAAACAGATTGATAACCACGACCTTGCTCTACTTTAATTTCCATGTCGATTTGACCATTGTCGGACAAGTGGCAAATAACATGTTCAGGATTGATGATTTCCACATCATGTGGCAAATCAATATCACCGGCTACAACAGCACCGGCACCTGCTTTTTTCAAAGTCAACTGAACTTGATTACGACCGTGAAGCTTAAATACGATACCTTTGATGTTCAAGAGAACGTCAACAACATCCTCCTGAACACCATCAATAGTAGAGTATTCGTGCAATACGCCAGAAATAACTACTTCAGTTGGGGCAAAGCCATTCATGGATGACAGTAAGATACGACGCAAAGCATTACCTAAAGTATGACCAAAACCACGCTCAAATGGCTGCATAGACACCTTAGCTCGAGTAGAAGACAAGGTATCTACATCGATTTGACGAGGTTTCAAAAATTCGGTTGTGCTATTTTGCATTTAACTGTCCCTCATTGAGCTAGCATTATTTAGAGTAGAACTCTACCACCAGCTGTTCATTAATATCGCCAGACAATTCTGAGCGATCCGGCATATTTTTGAATACACCTTCCAATTTGTCGACATCAACAGATCCCCAGCTTGGCAAGCCAATTTGAGTAGCCAAGCTCAATGCCTCTTGGATACGTACTTGTTTCTTAGCTTTTTCACGAACAGCTACAACATCGCCTGCTTTAACTTGGAAAGAAGGGATATTAACAACCTGACCGTTTACAACGATAGCTTTATGAGAAACCAATTGACGTGCTTCAGCGCGGGTAGAGCCAAAACCCATACGATAAACGACATTGTCCAAACGGGACTCCAGCAATTGCAACAGCAATTCACCGGTAGAACCTTTACGACGATCAGCTTCCGCAAAGTAACGACGGAATTGGCGTTCTAACACGCCATAAATACGACGGATTTTTTGTTTTTCACGCAATTGCAAACCGTAGTCTGACAAACGTGGTTTTTTCGCACCGTGCTGACCAGGTGCAGAATCCATTTTACATTTTGAATCCAAAGAGCGACGTGCACTCTTCAAAAACAGATCCGTACCTTCGCGACGTGCTAATTTACATTTAGGGCCAATATAACGTGCCATGTTTTAAATCACTCCAATATTAAATACGACGTTTTTTAGGCGGACGGCAACCGTTATGAGGCAACGGGGTAACGTCAGTAATGCTGGTAATCTTGAAACCAAGAGCGTTTAAAGCACGTACAGAAGATTCGCGACCAGGGCCAGGGCCTTTAATGCGGACTTCTAAATTTTTAACGCCATACTCTTGGGCAACTTTACCAGCTGCTTCTGCTGCAACTTGTGCTGCAAATGGTGTACTTTTACGAGAACCTTTAAAACCAGCGCCGCCAGAGGTAGCCCAAGACAATGCATTGCCTTGACGGTCAGTGATTGTAATGATGGTATTGTTGAAAGATGCATGAACGTGCACAATACCTTCGCTTACGGTTTTACGTACTTTTTTACGTACACGCGAAGCTGTGTTTGCTTTAGCCATTAATCAAATTCCTTAAAATTTATTTCTTACCGGCAATCGCTTTGCGCGGACCTTTACGGGTACGGGCATTTGTGCGAGTGCGTTGACCACGACAAGGCAAGCCACGACGATGACGGAAGCCGCGATAGCAACCCATATCCATCAGTCGTTTAATGCTCATCGTTACTTCACGACGCAAATCGCCTTCAACTTCAAATTTAGCAACTTGCTCACGCAAAGCGTCTAATTGAGCCTCGTCCAAATCTTTTGCTTTAGTAGTAGGAGCAATATTTGCTGCCTCACAAATCAATTTAGCACGAGTCGCACCAATACCATAAATAGCCTGAAGGCCAATTACGATATGGGCATTATTAGGGATATTTACCCCTGCAATACGAGCCATATTTTTTCCTTTTTAGGGCAAAGTATGTCACTATACCACAAAATCAATAGTTAAGAAAACTAGCTTCTTAACCTTGACGTTGTTTGTGACGTGGGTCAGTACAAATTACGCGAACTACACGATTACGTCGAATAATCTTGCAATTGCGACAAATTTTCTTTACAGAAGGTTGTACACGCATTTTATTTCCTTTTATCGTTTATCTTGCTCGAAAAACAATCCGAGCACGGGTTAAATCATAAGGAGTTAATTCAACTGTTACCTTATCACCTGGAGAAATACGGATATAATGCATCCGCATTTTGCCAGATATATGACCAAGTACTACATGATCATTTTCCAGTTTTACTTTAAATGTTGCATTGGGCAAAGTCTCAAGAATTTCGCCCTGCATCTGTATGGTATCTTCTTTAGCCATAAGCCTACTTACGTGACAAAGATTTCATATCTGGACGACTCATCAAGTCTTCATACTGACTACTCATTATGTATGAATTAATTTGCGTCCTAAAATCCATTGTAACAACGACCAAAATAAGCAAAGATGTACCACCGAAATTGATAGTAACATTCCATGCAGTTGTTAAAATTTCAGGTATCAGACAGATTGTAGTAATGTACAAAGCACCAAATAATGTCAACCTTAGTACCACTTTTTCCAAATATCTAGAGGTTTGCTCACCTGGGCGAATACCCGGCACAAATGCACCACTCTTCTTCAAATTTTCAGCCATTTCTTTGGGGCTAAATACTAAAGCAGTATAGAAATAGCAGAAGAAGATGATAGTTGTGGCAAATAATACAATATACAAAGGCTGTCCATGTTGCAGCATCGCAGCAACCTTATGAAGAACAGAATTCGTACTATTTGAACCAAACCAACCTAAAAGTGTAGATGGAAATAAAATGATACTGGAAGCAAAAATAGGAGGAATAACACCTGCCATATTTAGCTTGAACGGCATATGAATGCTTTGTCCTGGCATCATTCTAGAGCCAAACTGCCTTTTAGCATAATGCACAGGAACTTTACGCTGAGCACTCTCAAAATAAACTACAGCATAGATCAACAGCAAAATACCAATCACAATTGATACTGCCATCAACATAGAACGTTCAGACAAAGTTAACAACTGAACTATACCGGATGGGATACCCGATACAATGCCTGCTGTAATGATCAAAGAAATACCATTACCAATACCACGCTCGGTAATTTGCTCCCCTAACCACATCAGAAACATAGTACCAGTAACCAAACAGACTACTGTAGAAATATAAAACTCAAGCGCAGTCGTTACAACAACACCTTGTTTATAAACAGATGATGCAGCCCAAAAGCTTTGCAATACAGCCAATAATACCGTCCCATATCTAGTATATTTCGTAATTATTTTCCTACCAGCCTCACCTTCCTTCTTCAAAGCTTTTAAAGAAGGAACAATCTCAGAAGCAAGCTGAACAATAATCGATGCCGAAATATAAGGCATGATACCAATTGCAAATATACTAAAGCGCTCCAACGAACCACCCGAGAACATATTTAACATTCCGAATATGCCGTCACGAGCGCCTTCGAATAATTTAGCTAACGCAACAGCATCTACGCCCGGTACCGGTATATGACCACCAATACGGAAAACGACTAAAGCACCTAAAAGGAACAACAGACGTTTTTTCAGATCACCAAATTTGGATAATCCTGATAAAGATTGTTGATTAGCCACTGTAGTGCAAGCCTTATTCTTCTACTTTACCACCGGCAGCCTCAATAGCAGCTTTAGCACCTTTAGTAGCTTTTACACCTTTCAAGGTAACTGCTTTTGAGATTTCACCAGAAGCAATAACTTTTACATTAGAAGCAGTTGCAGGAATCAGACCAGCTTGTTTAAGAACCAAAACGTCAATCTCGTTCACAGCAATCAGATTTAATTCACTCAAACGAACTTCAGCATTAGCGGCTGCAGTTAAAGATTTGAAACCACGTTTCGGCAGACGACGTTGCAAAGGCATTTGACCGCCTTCAAAACCTACCTTGTGGAAGCCACCAGAACGGCTTTTTTGACCTTTATGACCACGACCACCTGTCTTACCCAAGCCGCTACCAATACCACGGCCTACACGACGACTAGCGTGAGTAGCACCCTCAGTAGGTTGAATAGTATTCAAAAACATATTAAGACTCCACTTTCAACAAGTAGCTGATTTTATTGATCATGCCACGGTTTTCAGGGGTATCCAAAACCTCTACAGTATGTTCACGGCGGCGCAAACCTAAACCGCGAGCACATGCACGATGAGATTCAATTGTACCGATCAGGCTCTTAACCAATGTAACTTTAATCTTTTTTTGCTCAGTCATGGTTAGCTCCCAAAATATCTTCCACTGTCAAGCCACGTTTTGCAGCAATATCAGCAGGGGTATACAGTTTAGACAAACCGTCTAATGTAGCGCGTACAATATTGTAAGGATTAGTAGAACCATGTACTTTAGCTGAAATGTTATGGATACCCATAGCATCAAATACTAAACGCATTGGACCACCAGCTTTCACACCGCTACCTTCTTTAGCAGGTTGCATAAATACCTTAGTAGCACCATGACGACCAATAACCTCATGATGAATAGTACCGTTTTTCAAAGGTACTTTAATCATAGAGCGACGAGCTTGATCCATTGCTTTTTGAACAGCAACTGGTACTTCTTTTGATTTACCTTTGCCCATACCGATGCGACCATCACCATCACCAACAACAGTCAGCGCAGAGAAAGCCATGATACGGCCACCTTTAACTACTTTAGTCACGCGATTAACTGCGACCATCTTTTCAATCAGGCCGTCACCGCGTTCTTCAATTTCATGTTTTGCCATCTGAAAGTCTCCAAATATTAGAAGCTTAAACCATTTTCACGTGCAGCTTCAGCCAAAGCTTTCACACGACCGTGATATTGGAAACCTGAACGGTCAAAAGCAACTTTTTCAACACCTACTGCTTTAGCTTTTTCAGCAATACGCTTACCAACTACAGCTGCTGCTTCAACGTTGCTACCTGATTTCAGGCTACTACGTACTTCAGCTTCCAATGTAGAGGCTTGAGCCAATACTTTATCACCTTCAGCACTAATTACTTGAGCATAAATATGATTATTGCTGCGGAACACACATAATCTTACCATTTTCAAGTCCGCAATACGCGCACGGGTTTTGCGTGCACGACGGAGTCGGGTTGTATGTTTATCCATTAGTGAACCTCAATTATTTTTTCTTGGCTTCTTTCATCACTACTACTTCACCTACATAACGAACACCTTTACCTTTATAAGGCTCAGGAGAACGGAATGCACGAATTTCAGCAGCGACTTGGCCAACCACTTGTTTATCTGCACCAGTCAAAACGATTTCTGTTTGGCTAGGAGTTTGAACGGAAACACCTTCAGGCATTTCATATACGATTGGATGAGAGAAACCCAAAGACAAGTTCAGAACTTTGCCTTGAGCTTGGGCACGATAACCCACACCAATCAATTGAAGTTTTTTCTCAAAACCTTCAGAAACACCCTTAACCATGTTATTAACTAATGCACGAGCAGTACCAGACATAGCATTAGCCTGTTTACTGTTATTCTTTGCAGCAAAAGTCAATTTATCATCGTTCAGTTCAATAGCAACATCGGAATGCAAAGGAAAAGACAATTCGCCGTTTTTACCTTTGATAACCAATGCATCTGTTCCGAATTTTACTTCTACACCAGCAGGAACAGTCACTGGGTTTTTTGCGACGCGTGACATATACTTTTCTCCACTAGGCTACGATGCACAACAACTCACCACCCACACCCTCAGAACGGGCTTTGCGATCAGTCATTACACCTTTAGAAGTACTAACAATAGCGACACCCAGACCATTCATTACGCTAGGGATCTCACTTGATGCTTTGTAAATACGCAAACCTGGACGTGAAACACGTTTAATTTGCTCAATCACAGGACGACCTGCATAGTATTTCAATTGAATTTCCAATACCGGTTTTGCATCAGCAGAAACCGCAAAATCCTCGATATAACCTTCTTCTTTCAGAACTTTTGCAATTGCACATTTCAGTTTAGAGGAAGGCATGGCAACTACTGCTTTATTAGCACGTTGCGCATTGCGAATACGAGTCAACATATCGGAAATAGGATCATGCATACTCATTATTTATACTCCTATTACCAGCTAGCTTTAACAACACCAGGGATCTCGCCACGCATAGCGATTTCACGGATTTTAATACGGCCCAAACCAAATTTACGGAAAGTGCCACGAGGACGACCTGTTAAAGCACAACGACGACGTTGACGTACAGGTGCTGCATTACGAGGAATGGATTGAAATTTCAAACGTGCTTCAAAACGTTCTTCTTCAGTCGCATTAGCATCATTAATAACAGCGAAAATTGCCTCACGTTTAGCTGCAAACTTTTTCGCCAATGCTTGACGTTTCAGCTCACGATTAATAAGTGCTTTCTTAGCCATGATTATCCTTTAAACGGAAACTTGAACAGTGACAACAAAGCTTTCGCTTCTTCATCAGTTTTTGCAGTAGTTGTAATAGTAATATTCAAACCACGCAAAGCATCGATTTTATCGTATTCAATTTCCGGGAAAATAATTTGCTCACGAACGCCCATATTGTAATTGCCACGACCATCAAATGATTTACCGCTTACACCACGGAAGTCACGTACGCGAGGCAACGCAATAGTAATCAAACGATCCAAGAATTCAAACATTTGATCACGACGCAATGTTACTTTGCAACCAACTGGATAGTTATCACGGATTTTAAAACCCGCGATAGATTTACGAGCAACAGTAACAACTGGCTTTTGACCAGCAATTTTCTCTAAATCAGAAACAGCGTGTTCCATAACTTTTTTATCAGCAACAGCTTCACCCACACCCATATTCAAGGTGATTTTTTCAATACGTGGAACTTCCATTACTGATTTGTAACCAAATTGTTTAACCAATTCAGGAACAACTGTATCTTTATAAAACTCTCTCAAACGAGCCATGTTATCTCCTTATGCTCCAATGATAGAGCCATTTGATTTGAAGAAACGAACGCGTTTAACTTTGCCTTCATTTTCAATCAGCTTAATACCAACACGGTCTGCTTTATTAGTTTCCGGATTCAGGATTGCAATATTAGAAATATCTAAAGGCATTTCTTTAGCAATAATGCCACCCTCAATACCACGCATTGGATTAGGTTTTTGATGGCGTTTCACAACATTAACACCCTCAACAACAACTTTATCACCCAACACTCGAACTACTTGACCTTGCTTACCTTTATCTTTACCGGTAATCACTACAACCTGATCGCCTTTAATGATTTTATTCATCGCGCTATTCCTTATAATACTTCAGGCGCCAATGAAACGATTTTCATAAATCGCTCAGTACGCAATTCACGGGTTACCGGGCCAAAAATACGAGTACCCAGAGGCTCAAGTTTATTATTTAATAACACAGCGGCGTTGTTATCAAATTTAATTAGCGCACCATCAGGACGACGCACACCCTTAGCAGTACGAACAACTACCGCATTGTATACATCACCTTTTTTGACACGACCACGTGGGGCTGCATCTTTAACTGCAACTTTAATAATATCGCCAACAGAAGCGTAGCGACGCTTAGATCCGCCCAATACCTTGATGCACATCACGCGACGCGCACCAGAGTTATCAGCCACATCTAAGATGGTCTGCATTTGAATCATATTAGTACCTTTAAATTAACCAACTTAATTTACCACTTTCATATAACTCGCACCTTACTTTAAGGTGCTTATTAAATGAAACCATCACGGTTCTAGTAAACCAGTCTTGGATCCCGAAGGGAGAGAAACTTCCATAAGAAGCTGGAAGATAAGAAACGAAGTTTACACGCAAATTAACTTTGCTGCAAGACTTCGTTTCTTATTAAGCTACATTACTGTGTTTTAAATCAAACAGTACGGGCTTTCTCAACCAATTCTTTTACAACCCAAGACTTGGTTTTTGACAAAGGACGAGATTCCTCGATTACCACTACATCACCAATGCCATATTGATTGTTTTCATCATGAGCATGGATTTTAGTTGATAAACGAATAATTTTACCGTACAGAGGGTGTTTAACCTTACGTTCAACCAATACTGTAACAGTTTTGTCCATTTTGTCGCTTACCACTTTGCCTTGCAAAGTACGAACATTTTTAGCTTCGCTCATTACTTAGCACCTTTTTCAGTTAAAATGGTTTTAATACGAGCAATATCGCGACGTACACGTTTCAACTCGCTAGATTTACCCAACTGACCGGTTGCATTTTGCATGCGTAAGCCAAACTGAGCTTTCAACAAGTCCAACAAATCAGAGTTTAATTGCTCAATAGATTTGTCTTTCAATTCATTTGCTTTCATTATTGACCCACCTGTCTTACTACAAAGGTTGTAGGAATAGGCAATTTGGCAGCGGCCAATTCAAATGCTTCACGAGCCAAAGACTCAGGAACACCGTCCATTTCGTACAATACTTTGCCTGGTTTAATTTCAGCAATGTAATATTCCACATTACCTTTACCGCCACCCATACGAACTTGGATAGGTTTCTCAGTAATTGGTTTATCAGGGAATACACGAATCCAAATGCGACCGCCACGTTTAATATGACGAGTCATAGTACGACGAGCAGCTTCGATTTGGCGGGCAGTCAAACGACCACGGCCTACGGCTTTCAAACCGAACTCACCGAAACTTACTTTGTTACCGCGAGTAGCAATACCGGTGTTACGGCCTTTTTGTTGCTTGCGATATTTCAGTCTAGTTGGCTGCAGCATTACGTCCACCTGCCTTTCTTTGTTTCTTCTCATGCTCAGGTTTAGAAGATTTAATATTACCTTCTGTATAAACCCAAACTTTCAGACCCAGTACACCATAAGTAGTGTGCGCTTCGCTAGTTGCATAATCTACATTTGCACGCAAAGTATGCAAAGGTACGCGACCTTCACGGTACCATTCGCTACGAGCGATATCAGCACCATTCAGACGGCCTGAAGTCATGATCTTGATGCCTTTGGCACCAGAACGCATTGCATTTTGCATTGCACGTTTCATTGCACGACGGAATTGGACGCGTTTTTCAAGTTGCTGGGCAATACCATCAGCAATAATTTGCGCATCCAACTCAGGACGGCGAATCTCTTCAATATTTACATGAACTGGCACACCCATCAGAGCTTGCAAGTCACGTTTCAAGATTTCGATATCCTCACCTTTTTTACCAATAACCACACCTGGACGAGCAGAGTGGATAGTGATACGTGCAGATTTAGCAGGACGTTCGATTACTACGCGACCAACTGAAGCATTTGCCAATTTTTTGCGCAAGTAATTACGAACATCAATATCTTGTTTCAAAACAGTTGAAAAGTCGGTGCTTTTAGCAAACCATTTTGAAGCCCAGTCTTTAGTTACCGCCAGGCGAAAGCCTGTAGGGTTAATCTTTTGTCCCATAGCTTTTCCTTAGTTGCCCACTGTCACATTAATATGACAAGTTTGTTTCTCGATGCGGTTACCGCGACCTTTGGCACGAGCTTGGAAACGTTTCAAGCTTGGGCCTTTGTCAACAAAGATAGTTACCACTTTCAGTTCGTCAATGTCAGCACCATTGTTGTGCTCGGCATTAGCGATTGCTGATTCCAATACTTTTTTAATCAGCTCAGCACCTTTTTTAGGGCTGAATGCCAAGATATTCAAAGCTTGGGCAACGTCTTTACCACGAATCAAATCAGCTACCAAACGAGCTTTTTGAGCTGAAATACGGGCATTTTTATGTTGTGCACTTACTCTCATGATTCACCTTATTTCTTTTTAGCCTTTTTATCGGCCAAGTGGCCTTTAAAGGTACGGGTCAATGAGAACTCACCTAATTTATGACCAACCATGTTGTCGCTGATGAACACAGGCACGTGAGTGCGACCGTTGTGAACAGCGATAGTCAGACCGATGAAATCAGGCAAAATGGTAGAACGACGTGACCAAGTTTTAATTGGGCGTTTGTCGTTGCTTGCACGAGCAGCATCTACTTTTTTCAGCAAATGCAGGTCTACATATGGGCCTTTTTTTAATGAACGAGCCATACTAATTAACCTTTATTTGAGTAACGACGACGAACAATCATATTATCCGTGCGTTTGTTATTACGAGTGCGGTAGCCCTTAGCAGGAGTACCCCATGGGCTAACCGGTTCGCGAGCCTCACCAGTACGGCCTTCACCACCACCATGTGGGTGGTCAACAGGGTTCATGACAACACCACGAACGGTCGGACGAATACCACGCCAACGGTTAGCACCAGCTTTACCGATTTTTTTCAGGCTTTGTTCTTCGTTACCAACTTCACCGATAGTTGCACGGCAATTTACGCTAATTTTGCGCACTTCACCAGAACGCAAACGAACTTGTGCGTAAGCACCTTCTTTTGCAAGCAATACCGCAGAAGCACCAGCAGAACGTGCAATTTGTGCACCTTTACCTGGTTTCATTTCGATACAGTGAATAGTTGTACCAACTGGAATATTGCGAATCGGCAGAGTGTTACCTACTTTGATAGCAGCTTCAGCACCGGAAACCAATACTGCACCGGCTTGAATACCACGAGGAGCAATAATGTAGCGACGTTCACCATCTGCATAGCACAACAGTGCGATAAATGCAGTACGATTAGGGTCATATTCGATACGCTCTACTTTTGCAGGGATACCATCTTTGTTACGTTTAAAATCTACAACACGGTAATGGTGTTTATGGCCACCACCTTTATGGCGGGTAGTGATATGACCATTGTTGTTACGACCGGCAGTAGAATTTTTCTTTTCCAGCAGAGGTGCATAAGGTGCACCTTTGTGCAAACCTTCTGTTACCACGCGAACCATGCCGCGACGGCCTGCAGAGGTCGGCTTCATTTTAACGATTGCCATTTTATTTATTCCTTATCTGCAGCTGCAGCAGCGGCTTCCAAATCTAACTCTTGACCGGCAGCCAGGCTTACGTAAGCCTTTTTAACATCGCTGCGACGACCTAAAGTGCGACCAAAACGTTTAATTTTACCTTTAATGGTAACAGTAGTAACATCTGCAACTTGAACACCGAACAGTAGCTCAACAGCCGCTTTAATTTCAGGTTTGGTTGCATTTGCCAAGACTTTAAACGTCATTTGGTTACGTTTTTCAGCCAATACGTTGCTTTTTTCAGAAACGATAGGTGCCAAGATTACTTGAGTCAAACGTTGTTGATTCATACCCATTGCTCCTCTAATTGTGCAACTGCATCTTTAGTGATAACGACTTTTTTGTAACGCAGCAAGCTGTAAGGATCAACTTGTTGAGCTTCCAAAACCAATACGTTAGGCAAGTTGCGTGAAGCCAAGTAAACATTCTCGTCGAGCTGTTTAGTTACAAACAGAACTTGCTCCAAACCCAAGTTTTTCACTTGTTCAGCAAAAACTTTGGTTTTAGGAGTTTCAGCAGTCAATGCTTCGATTGCAAACAAACGTTCATCACGAGCCAATTGGGACAAAATAGTCGCCATACCGGCACGGTACATTTTACGGTTCACTTTTTGAGTAAAGTTTTCGTCAGGTTTGTTTGGGAATGCACGACCACCTTTACGCCACAGCGGAGAAGAAGTCATACCGGAACGAGCACGATCGGTACCTTTTTGGCGCCATGGTTTTTTAGTAGAGTGGTTTACTTCGGCACGAGTCTTTTGAGCACGATTACCAGAACGGGCATTTGCCAAGTAAGCAGTAACCAGTTGGTGAACCAGAGCTTCATTGTATTCACGAGCAAACAAAGCATCAGAAACAGCCAAGCTGCCAGATACTTGTCCTTTAGCGTCAATTACTTTCAATTCCATTACGCACCTACTTTCACGCTAGGACGAACCACGACGTCGCTGTTAACCGAACCCGGAACAGCACCTTTAACCAACAAGAGTTGGCGTTCAGCATCAACACGCACAACTTCCAATTTTTGAACAGTTGCTTTAGTGTTACCGTATTGACCTGCCATACGTTTACCAGGGAACACACGACCAGGGTCTTGTGCCATACCGATAGAACCAGGAACACGGTGAGAACGGGAGTTACCGTGGGAAGTACGTTGAGCACCGAAGTTATGACGTTTGATCGTACCAGAGAAACCTTTACCTTTAGAGGTACCGGTCACATCTACCAATTGACCAACTTCAAACATAGAAACGGTAATTTCATCACCGGCTTTCAATTCAGCCAGTTTTTCTTCAGTCAAAGCAAACTCAACCAAACCGCGACCAGCTTCAACACCTGCTTTAGCAAAGTGACCGGCTTCAGTTTTGTTGACACGATTAGCTTTTTTCTGACCAAAGGTAACTTGTACAGCAGTGTAGCCGTCAGTATCTTTGGATTTCACTTGTGTAACGCGGTTGGCAGACATATCCAAAACAGTTACCGGAACAGAAACACCCTGTTCGTCGAACACGCGAGTCATACCAACTTTGCGTCCAACCAGACCTAAAGTCATGATTATTTTCCTTTTAAGTAAAGGGGCGGGCTACGATTGGCCTGCCTTTCAGACAAAGTTAAACTTGATACGGATGTACCAAGTCCGCCATTATAATTGACAAATCAAAGAAATATCAACAAAAATTTCAATTTAACTTCTTAAAACCATCATTTTTTTCGGATGAAGTGTTGCCAAATATCTGAAAATTTTCAGACGGCCTAAGAATTCTATAAAAAACCGAACAGCCAAGCTGTTCGGTTTTTCAGTTCTTATTGAACTTTAATTTCTACATCTACACCTGCTGGAAGATCCAGTTTCATCAGTGCATCAGTAGTTTTGTCAGTCCAGTCCACGATGTCCATCAGACGCAAGTGGGTACGGATTTCCAATTGTTCACGAGAAGTTTTGTTCACGTGAGGAGAACGCAAGATGTTGAAACGTTCAATTTTAGTTGGCAAAGGAATCGGACCTTTAACAACAGCGCCAGTACGTTTGGCAGTCTCAACGATTTCTTGCGCAGAACGGTCAATCAGACTGTAGTCATAAGCTTTCAGGCGGATACGGATTTTCTGGTTTGCCATTTATCAATATCCCTCAATTAAGCGATGATAGAAGAAACCACACCTGCACCTACGGTACGACCACCTTCGCGAATCGC
>NZ_KV820407.1:0-234 GCF_001815375.1 Neisseria sp. HMSC065C04 | reverse complement strand
TGACGCTGTCAACGGTAATGTCTTTGGCCAGTTTGAAGTCAATCTGGTTGTCGGACACGGTAGTCACGATGTTTTTGTCGCTGCTGCGGTAAGCAACGGTTTCGCCCAGTTGGACGTTGTCGTCGTTACCGTTGTCGGCGGCAATGTTCAGACCTTTGGCCACATTGGCGTTGGTCTCTTTCAGCTGACCGTAGTTAACGGCGTCGGTATCTTCGGTACCGGCGGCTACGTTGG
>NZ_KV820406.1:57599-152166 GCF_001815375.1 Neisseria sp. HMSC065C04 | reverse complement strand
ACTATACGCCTACCAACAAAACCAGTCAACACCCAACTTCAAAAAAATTAAAATTTTTTTCACAACTATCTGTATTTAAATAATTTAAAATTTATTGAATTTTATCGTTCGATAGATAAAACAGATATCCAAAGATAAATAGTCCTGCGGCTTTACTCTTAATTGCCACATTCAAACACTCTATATCTCTATTATTACTGGCGCTTTAGCCCCATCTACTCTTACAATCTCTACTTTCTCCAATAAAACAATCATAAATTTAGAATAGTCCCTATTATGAGTAACGAAAAGATTCAACAAAAATTTGAACAAGCATATCACTCTTTCATCGAAGAGGAAAATTACGAGGAAGCGCTTAAACGTGCCGAAATTCTTTGCCTTCTCAACCCCCAATCTGTCGAATTTCATCATAAAGTTGCTTATGCCTATCTAAAGCAATTGAAATGGGAAAAAGCCATTGAGGCTGAAATGAAAACGTTAGAGCTAGATAGCACCTATATTCCTGCTTTGGATTTACTTGCACATGCTTACGGCGCTCTAGATAACTGGGAAAAAACCGGGTTTTACGGTCATCAGGCTTTGGTTCTAAAAGACAAAGCCATCCCAGACCTAGAACATGAAATCATTCCGACACCATCTCCAAAAAACGGCAAACGGATTATCTCCTTTTCTTTATTTGGCAATAATTCCAAATATATTGAACCTGCTGTCTTAAATACCCAGCTTGCGCCTGTGCTTTTCCCTGGTTGGACATGCCGTTTTTATGTCGACGATTCTGTATCGGCTGAAGCTATTCAACGATTTAGAAATAACGGTGCCGAAGTGATTAAAGTTGGCGCTCCATTGAACAACTGGCCGGGCACGATGTGGCGCTTTCTTGCCATTAATGATCCCGAGGTTGAATACGTTATTTTCCGTGATGCAGATTCTATTATTTGTTATCGTGATGCAGCGGCCGTATCCGAATGGATAAAAAGTAGCACCCTATTCCACACTATTCGCGACTCAGGCTCGCATACTGCCCTGATTCTTGCGGGTATGTGGGGGGCTAAAGCGGGTGCAGTCCCAGATATGCAGGAAAGGATTCAAAACTTTGTCGATGAGGGCTACCCTTCCAGACATTTTGCCGACCAAGATTTTCTAGAAAAAGAATTGTGGGCCTATATCCGTCAGAATCTGTTTGCACATGACAGATTATTTGATTTCTGTAATGCACACGAAATTCCCGGAGAGTTCTACTCTAATTATCAAATCGCTTTCAGCGAAGGGGTTACCAGCTTTAACGCAACGACTGATTATGAAGATGGCAGCCTGGCAAGATGGACGCTGTACTCCAGTGCTTCACCTTTGGTCAATCCGGACTACTCGCTCAATGTTGTTCCTGAATTTAAAGTCTGCAGTTATGTGACTGAAGTGAAAAACGGAGCGGTTTCAGCATTCTTACCAAAGAGATATGGTAATGCGATTAAAGCAAAGCTGGCCAGAATCAACATCGAACAAATCTAATTTGATTCCTATATATCTCATTTAATGAACCCGTTATTTATGAGCAAACACATTCTCCTCGGCATTACCGGCGGTATTGCAGCGTATAAATCTTGCGAACTGGTCAGACTGCTGAAAAAGCAAGGACATTCTGTATCAGTAGTGATGACGGATTCTGCGACGGAATTTGTCTCCCCACTGACTTTCCAAGCTTTAACCGGCAATCCAGTTTTATCGGATACCTATTCAGGTGCTTCCAATAATGGCATGGCGCACATCAATCTGACGCGAGAAGCCGACGCATTTCTTATTGCGCCTGCAACTGCCAATACGATTGCCAAAATTGCCAACGGATTGGCCGACAACCTGCTGACTACTTTGGCTGCAGCCAGAAAATGTCCTTTGGCCGTTGCGCCTGCAATGAATGTCGAAATGTGGAACAACCCTGCCAACCTGCGCAATATTGAGCAGCTGGTTTCAGACGGCATTACCGTGTTTTACCCAAACAGTGGCGAACAGGCTTGCGGCGAAACAGGCACTGGTAGAATGGTTGAAGCGGTCGATCTGGCAGATTTGCTAGAGGATTTATGGACACCCAAGCTACTGAGCGGAAAAAAAGTTCTGATTACCGCCGGCGCAACGTTTGAAGCCATCGATCCTGTTCGCGGCATTACCAATATTTCCAGCGGACAAATGGGCATGGCTTTAGCGCGTGCCTGCCGTGCTGCCGGAGCGAAAGTCACGCTGATTTACGGTCAAATTCAGACGGCCTTGCCAGCAGGCTTGGCTCATTCCGAACAGGCTGTCAGCGCAGAAGCCATGTATCAGGCAGTTCATCGCCATATCCATGAACAAGATGTTTTTATTTCCGTTGCAGCCGTTGCAGACTATAAAGTCAAAAACAGCAGCAACGAGAAACTGAAGAAAAACGGCAATCAGCCCCCGGTTATCGAACTGACGGAAAATCCGGATATTCTTGCATCCGTTGCCACCCTGCCTTCTCCACCATTCTGTGTCGGCTTTGCTGCGGAAAGCCATCAGGTTTTGGAATTTGCTCGGGCAAAACGTTTGCGCAAAAACGTACCGATGCTGGTGGCCAACCAAGTTTCCGTTTCCATGGGTAAGCCAACCAATCAAATCACCATTATTGATGACCTTGCCGAAACCTCATTTCCGGAAACATCGAAACGCCAAGCAGCGGATGAAATCGTCAAACGCCTGGCTGAATTGTTGTCTTGATAAAACAAAAGGCCGTCTGAAAGTTTTTCAGACGGCCTTTGTTCAAACACACATTACATTACAGTCCCAATTCGCGCAGGAAACGAATATCGTCTGCCCAACCGGATTTCACTTTCACCCAAATCTTCAAGAAGACTTTGGTATCAAACAATTTTTCCATATCAAGGCGGGCTTCAGTAGAAATTTTCTTCAATTTCTCCCCACCTTTGCCAATCAAAATCGCCTTTTGACTATCTTTATCGACCAACACCGCGATATAAATGCGAAACAGTCCGCTTTCCTCTTCCTCAAACTGCTCTACTTCAACATTCATCGCATACGGCAACTCTTCGCCCAAATAACGGAACAGTTTTTCACGCACAATCTCCATCGCCAGGAATCGGCTGGATTTGTCCGTCACCATATCTTCCGGATACATCGGGATACTTTCCGGCAGATACGGCTTGAGCAATTCCAGCAGATTGGCAATACGCAGACCATGTTTCGCGCTAACTGCCTCGCTGGCGGTAAATTCAAACTCTTGGCGCACTTCATTGATAAATGTCTCAAGCGCAAATTTGTCTTTGGCTTTATCTTTATCGATTTTATTGACCACCAATACCACAGGCGTATGCTTAGGCAACTGCTTCAGCACCACGCGGTCCGCATCGGTAAAGCGCATGGCTTCTACCACAAAAACCACCACGTCCACGCCGCTCAACGCTTCGGTTACGTTTTGATTAAGACGATCATTCAAGGCATTGCGGTGATTGGTTTGAAAACCCGGCGTATCGACAAACACAAATTGCGCCGTGTCGTCGGTGTAAATACCGGTGACACGGTTGCGCGTGGTTTGTGCTTTTTTACTGGTAATACTGATTTTCTGACCAATTAAATGGTTCATCAGCGTGGATTTGCCGACATTCGGGCGACCCACGATGGCCACAAAGCCGCAACGATAATCCGTCGGGTGTTGCGACTCGTTTTGCAAAAAGGTTTCGATATCCATTTATATATGACTTTCTTGATTGTTTCAGACGGCCTTTGCATTTTCTCAAAGGCCGTCTGAAGTATTATTTTTTAGCTTTTTTCAAAGGAAACTTCTGTTCCAACCATTCTAAGGCTTCACATGCCGCTTTTTGCTCGGCCACTTTCCGACTGCTGCCGCGTGCATTGCAGATGAAACCGAGTTCGCCCAAATCGCAGGAAATCACAAACATCGCATCAGCCGTCTGCTCTGCCTGCTCTTCGATTCTATATTTCGGCAGGGCAAAGCGGCGTGCCTGTAAGGCTTCCTGCAAAGCGGTTTTACTGTCTTTCTTGCCGATATTCAAATCCGCACGTTTCACGCGTTCCGCAAACAAATGGCGAACCACTTTTTCCGCCGCAGAAAAATCAGCGTCAAAGCTGACCGCCGCAAACATTGCTTCCATCGCGTCGGCCAAAATCGAAGGCCGTCTGAAACCGCCGCTTTTCAACTCGCCGGCACCCAAATACAACCCGTCGCCGACATTCATTTCCAACGCGATTTCAGCCAACACGCCTTCATTTACCAAAGCCGCACGCATCCGCGACAGCTCGCCTTCCGACAATTTGGGAAACGCGTCAAACAACATCCGCGCCACGGAATAATTCAAAATCGAATCGCCGACAAATTCAAAACGCTCATTGTGTTTGGCATTGTAGCTGCGGTGGGTCAAAGCCTGCTGAAGCAGCTCCATATTGCGGAACTCATAGCCCAGACGCTTTTGAATCGCTCGATGCGCCTGCTGTTTGAGCAAATCAGGTTTCATTCCATACTTTCAAAAAAACAGCCGGAAAGCACGCCTCATCCGCAGTGAAACAAAATAAAAAGGCTACACCGGCAACTTTTTTATTTTGGCTCATTGTTTCTTGCGCCCCTCAAGCCGATAAACAATCAAAAGCCGTCATGTTCAAACCTGACGGCACTTGCCGACATTGTACCATCAAACCGCCCCTGCACACATCCGTGCGGAAAAGCAGCGAATCGTGTAAAATCATGCCAAATCATCTCTTTGTCAACCCCATGAACAAATTTGCCCAAGCATTGGCCGCAGCGCTCGACCGCTGCATCGTCACCAACACCGTCGCCGAACAAGGCGAACCTGTCGGCTTCCTCTACCGCGAAGCCCCCGTATTTGAAAACGACAGCGGCTGGCGTATTTTCAGCGGCGACGAAACCGACGAATACACCGACAATCCCGACAACTTCAGTATTGTCAGCCTCTCCGCCATTACCGCAGACAATCCAGACATTGCGCCCCTCCTGACTCAGGCAGAAGGCAGCGCGTGGGAATTGAACGAAGACGGCGAGTTCCAAGCCGTTGCCGATTGGCAGCCGCAAGAATAGCCCATCCCCATTTCGTTTCAGACGGCATTCCCTATAACAAGGCCGTCTGAAACCGAGCCGAATCCCTATTTCACATATATTGAAGGAATCATCATGAACATTATCGAACCACGCCTCGATGGCACCAACTTGCGCATCGGCATCGTTCAAGCCCGTTTTACCAACGAAATCGGCAGCGAAATGGTCAAAGTTTGCTGCCGCACCTTGAAAGAATTGGGCGTATCCGAAGACAACATCACGCTTGCCACCGTTCCCGGAGCGCTTGAAGTACCTATCGCGCTGATGAACCTTGCTTCATCCGAACAATTCGATGCACTGATTGCCATCGGCGTTGTCATTCGTGGCGAAACTTACCACTTTGAATTGGTATCCAATGAGTCCGGCGCAGGTGTCAGCCGCGTTGCCCTTGACTACAACATCCCTATCGCCAACGCCATCCTGACGACTGAAAACGACGAACAAGCCGTTGCACGCATCGAAGAAAAAGCCTCCGATGCTGCCAAAGTTGCCGTAGAATGTGCCAACTTGGTCAACCATCTTTTGTCAGAACAATACGAAGACGACGAAGAATAAGCTTCTCCCCGTATTGAATACCGCATATTTTCAGACGGCCTCTCAATCATGACATTGAGGCCGTCTGAATCATTCAATATTCAGCCGACAACCATCGGCACTCTCTTCACAAGGAATACCCATGAAAAGCCCACGCCGCCGCGCACGCGAGCTTGCCGTACAAGCCATTTATCAAGCAGGCATCAACAAAACTGCAGCCCCAGAAATCGCTAAAAACATCCACGAACTGTCCCAATCTTCCAATATGGATGAAGAGCTGTTCAACAAACTGTTTTTCGGCGCACAAACCCATGCCGAAGAATACATGGAAAAAATCAGCCCCCTGCTCGACCGCGACGAAAAAGACCTCAGCCCTATCGAACGCGCCGTTTTGCTGGTTGCCTGCCATGAGCTGAGCACCATGCCTGAAACCCCATACCCTGTTATCATCAATGAAGCCATCGAAGTTACCAAAACTTTCGGCGGCACCGATGGCCATAAATTCGTCAACGGCATCCTCGACCAACTGGCTTCCCGCATCCGACCTGACGAACCGCGCCGCAAAGGCTAAGATTGACTTCACATCAGGTCAAAATTACTGATCTTTGCCCTGTTTAAGCTAATGTACTTATACAGCCAAACCATTAAAAAGGCCGTCTGAAATTCAGACGGCCTTTTATATCTCGATTTATTCTGATTTTGGCATTTCATAACCGGGACAGTTTTGCTTGTCGCTGTTTGCCCAAATGATACCGCTGTCGTTGTAATAAACGGTACAGGTTTCATTAGCGTTGGTTTCTTTATTGGGTTCAGCCTTCAAAATATAACCTGAATCGGAAGGATTAGGCATAGAATCCGTACCTTCGGAAAAACTAATATTGAAATATTGATTCTGCTGTAAATTTCCATCAGGAAACCCTACAAATGTACTTTTTTGAGTGTAATAGCGTTCAAGTTGTTGGGCATTATGCAGCATCTGTGTGCGGACGGATGCAAGACGCGTTTGGCGGATGTAGTTTTGATAAGACGGATATGCGATGGTAGCAAGAATGGCTGCAATCAAAACGACTATCAGCAGCTCGATAAGCGTGAAGCCTTGTTGGTGTTTCATTTTATTTGTGTCGTTAATAATTGGAATAAGACATGAATATTATAGTCGTTTTCTTGCGGCTTAAATGTTCAGATTCGGAGGATGTTTGGGAATTTATGTAAACGAGGTACAAGTTCTGAAAAATGTTTACTGCCCTTTATTTTTTATTTCAATAAGTTAAAATTCAATTTAAGCCGACTGTCTCTTGGTTGGCCTTGGTCTTTACAGTAAAATCCAGTTGTTTTTTTGTTTCTATCAATACATTTGTTGCTTGTCTGCGACGTTATTTTATTGAATTGGTTCCTTTTATATGTCTAAAGTTTTCAAGTGGGCGGCCGGTACGGCTGTTGTAGTAGCAGCGGCTTTCGGCGGCTGGTCTTTGATGAAGCCTGAGCCTCAGTCTTCTTTTATTACAGAAGTGGTCAAACGCGGCGATATCCGTCAAACCGTATCGGCAACCGGCGAAATCTCACCTTCCAATTTGGTATCCGTAGGCGCGGAAGCTTCAGGTCAGATTAAAAAACTGTATGTGAAACTGGGCCAACAAGTGAAAAAAGGCGATCTGATTGCGGAAATCGACTCAACCAATCAGATCAATACCTTAAATACCGAAAAATCCAAACTGGAAACCTATCAGGCAAAATTGGTTTCTGCCGAAATTGCGCTTTCCAGTGCGGAGAAAAAATATAAACGCGAACTTGCCTTATGGAAAGAACAGGCAACTTCCAAGGAAAACTTGGAATCTGCACAAGACTCTTTAGCCGCAGCTAAAGCGAATGTTGCCGAACTGAAGGCCTCCATCAAACAATCAAAAATCTCCATCAATACAGCCGAATCCGAACTGGGCCACACGCGGATTACCGCCACCATGGACGGCACCGTGGTCGCCATTCCTGTTGAAGAAGGCCAATCCGTCAATGCGGCGCAATCTACGCCGACCATTATCCAGCTGGCCAATCTGGAAACCATGTTGAACAAAATGCAGATTGCCGAAGGCGACATCACGAAAGTCAAAGCCGGTCAGGATATTTCGTTCACCATTTTGTCCGAGCCGGACACCCCGATTAAAGCGAAATTAGACAGTGTCGACCCCGGCCTGACCACCATGTCTTTGGGCAACTACACCAGCAGCACGGACACGACTTCCAATGCGATTTACTACTATGCCCGTGCCCTGGTACCGAATCCAGAAGGCAAACTTTCTATCGGCATGACCACTCAAAACACGATCGAAATCAACGGCGTGAAGAATGTTTTACTGGTACCGACGCTGACCGTGAAAAAGCATAACGGCAAATCCTATGTCAGCATTTTGGGCGCAGACAATAAAGCGGTAGAACGCGAAGTGACCGTCGGTTTGAAAGACAGCATGAATACCGAAATCAAAAGCGGCTTGAAAGAAGGCGAAAAAGTGATCGTTTCTGAAATGAGCGCAGATGAAAAGAATAAGAGCAGTGAACGCGCGATGATGGGTGGCGGCCCTCCTCGCTGATTGATTAAGGTCGTCTGAAAGGTTTGGCTGTGTTTCAGACGGCCTTAGTTCCTGTATTTCTATTTTTCGCCCGGAAAGATTATGAGTTTAATCGAATGTAAGAATATCAACCGTTTTTTCGGTAGCGGTGAAAACCGTGTGCATGTATTGAAAGATGTCAGCCTTTCTATTGAGAAAGGCGACTTTGTGGCGATTATCGGCCAGTCCGGTTCAGGCAAATCAACGCTGATGAATATCTTGGGCTGTCTGGATACCGCCACCTCCGGCTCTTATCAAATCGACGGCATCGAAACATCGCAAATGCAGCCGGATGAGCTGGCGGCTTTACGCCGTGAGCGTTTCGGCTTTATTTTCCAGCGTTACAACCTGTTAAGCTCGCTGACCGCCCGGGACAACGTCGCCCTGCCTGCCGTATATATGGGTATGGACAGCAAAGAGCGCGCGGAACGTGCGGAAAAACTGTTGGGCGATTTGGGCTTGCAAAATAAAGAAGGCAACAAACCCAGCGAACTTTCCGGCGGTCAGCAACAACGCGTTTCGATTGCCCGCGCATTGATGAACGGCGGCGAAATCATCTTTGCCGACGAACCGACCGGCGCATTGGATACCGCCAGCGGTAAAAACGTGATGGAAATCATCCACAAGCTGCACGAAGACGGGCATACCGTGATTATGGTTACCCACGATCCGGGCATTGCGGCAAACGCAAACCGCGTCATCGAAATCCGCGACGGTCAGATTATTTCCGACACGTCTAAAAATCCCGATATCCCGCCCAGCAAAGTGGAGAGGATTAAAGAAAAAGCTTCCTGGTCGTTTTATTACGATCAATTTATGGAAGCATTCAAAATGTCGGTACAGGCGATTATGGCGCACAAAATGCGTTCGCTGCTGACCATGCTGGGGATTATCATCGGTATTGCTTCGGTGGTATCGGTAGTGGCCTTGGGTAATGGCTCGCAACAAAAAATCCTGGAAGACATCAACTCGATGGGCACAAACACCATCAGCATCTTCCCCGGCCGTGGTTTTGGCGACCGTAGAAGCGGACGGATCAAGACACTGACGATTAATGACGCAAAAGCCATCAGCCAACAAAGCTACGTCGCCTCTGCCACCCCTCAAACCAGCTCCGGCGGCACCTTAACCTACCGCAACACCGACCTGACCGCCTCACTTTACGGCGTGGGCGAACAATATTTCGACGTGCGCGGTTTGAAATTGGAAGAAGGCCGTCTGTTTGATGATGACGATGTAAAAACCGATGCCCAAGTCGTCGTCATCGACCAAAACACCAAAACCAAACTCTTCGGCGAAGGTGTCAATCCTTTAGGCAAAACCATCCTTTTCAAAAAACGCCCGTTAACCGTCATCGGCATTATGAAAAAGGATGACAACTCATTCGGCAATTCCGACTCGCTGATGCTTTGGTCGCCGTATACAACGGTCATGCACCAAATTACCGGCGAGAGCTATACTAACTCCATCGTTGTCAAAATCAAAGACGATGCCAACACGCAAGTTGCCGAAAAAAGCCTGACCGAGCTGCTGAAAGCACGCCACGGTACAGAAGACTTCTTTATGAACAACAGCGACAGCATCAAAGAAATGGTTGAAAGCACGACCGGCACCATGACACTGCTGATTTCTTCCATTGCGGTCATCTCTTTGGTGGTCGGCGGCATCGGCGTGATGAACATCATGCTGGTTTCCGTTACCGAGCGCACCAAAGAAATCGGCGTCCGCATGGCAATCGGCGCACGCCGCAACAATATTTTGCAACAGTTCCTAATTGAGGCAGTCTTAATCTGTATCATCGGCGGCCTGTCAGGCGTATTGTTGTCCGCAAGCATCAGCCTGGTGTTCAACTATTTTGTTACCGACTTCCCGATGAGCATTTCCATGACTTCCGTCATCGGCGCAGTGGTCTGCTCCACCGCCATCGGCGTCGCGTTCGGCTTTATGCCTGCCAACAAGGCTTCCAAGCTCAACCCGATTGATGCACTGGCTCAGGATTGATTATGTTTCAGACGGCCTATTATCTTGGGCCGTCTGAAATGCTGTTACCCGAAAGATTTTTTATGAAGACGAAACCTTTTTCCCAAGCAGCCTTATCATTGGCTGTCGCTCTTGCCCTAAGTGCGTGCGCCGCACCTAAAGCCAATCCGAACCTGACGCTGGAAGCGACCGGCCAAGTCATGAGCGCGGCGGAAACTGCCGAACGCTACGATGTAAACGGCAACTGGTGGGAAATCTACCAAAACCAGCAGCTTAATGCGCTGATGGAGCAGGCGCTGGCAAACAATGTTGATTTGAAACAGGCGGCCATCAGCGTCAACAAAGCTTTGTATCAAGCCAATATTTTGGGTGCGGATTTGGTGCCTTCGTTCAGCGGCTCGTTGGGCGCGAACGCTTCTAAAAACCTGAAAACCGGCAGCCACGGCAATACCTTCAGCAGCCAGCTTGGTTTGAGCTACGAATTGGATTTGTGGCGCAAACTCAGTGCTACTGCCGATGCGCAGGTATGGGAATACCAAGCCACGCATGAAGACATGGCCAACACACGCCTGACTTTGATTAATAATGTTGCCGATGCGTATTTCAATATCGCCTACCTGAACGAAGCCATCGAGTTGGCAAAAAAATCGCTGAAGCAATACCAGGAAATCAACCGCATTGCGAATACCAAGTTCCGCTACGGCCGGGCCGACTCCAGCCAGCCGACCCAAGCCAAACAGTCATTGCTGAGCGCGGAAAACAGCCTGTTGTCTTTGCAAAACAATTTGGATACGCAAAAACAGGTTTTGCGTAATTTGTTGAATTTAAGGCCGTCTGAAAACCTGGCCGCCGATCCGGTACAATTCCGCCTGTTGCCTGTCAAAGGTGTGAACTTGGACGTACCGATTACCGTTTTGGCCAATCGCCCTGACCTGCGCGCCGCCGAATACCGCCTGCAAGCGTCGCAACAATCGGTCAACGCGCAAAAACGCAGTTGGTATCCGTCGATTACTTTGGGCGCAAGTTTGAGTACGTCTTCCGATAAAGCGAAAAGTACGTTCAATATCCCCATGTTGGGCGGCTCGGCCACCATCAATCTGCCTTTCCTTAACTGGCAGACCATGAAATGGAAAGACAAAACCGTACAAGCGGAGATGGACAGTGCCAAGCTGAATTTTGAAAAAGCCCTGACCACCGCGCTCAACGAGGTTAATACCAACTACCTTGCCTACCGAAACGCGCAGTCCAGCCTTGCCAATCAAGAACAGCGTTATCAGTTGGACAAGAAAAACAGCCATTACTATCAAGTACGCTACCAACACGGTAAAAACGAGTTGAAAGACTGGCTGGAGGCTTTGAATTCGGAATACAGCTCGGCTCAAAACCTGCTGAACCAACGCTATGAAGCCTTGAAATACGAAAATATGGTGTATAAAGCCATGGCGGGACGTTATACGCCGAAATAGCATTTTCAGACAGCCTTTGGTTAATTTCCGTCAAAGGCCGTCTGAAAAACATTCAAGCAACTGAATTTTCATATATAATCGCGCGTTTATTTGATTTTATCCGGACAACATTATGGCCTTCGCCTCTCTCTTTACGCTTTTGGACGACATTACCGCCGTTTTGGACGACGTAGCGATGATGACCAAAGTCGCCGCCAAAAAAACCGCCGGCGTGGTCGGTGACGATTTGGCGCTCAACGCCAATCAGGTAACCGGCGTATCCACCGAGCGCGAATTGCCGATTATTTGGGCGGTGGCAAAAGGCTCTCTGGTCAACAAGCTGATTCTGGTGCCACTTGCGCTGTTGCTTTCCGCTTTCGTACCTGCGCTGATTACGCCGTTGCTGATGATCGGCGGTGTGTATTTGTGTTTTGAAGGCGTGGAAAAACTGTTGCACAAATTTCTACACCGCAATGAACACGAAGACGGACACAATGCCGAGCCTGAAGTCACAGACGAAAAAACAAAAGTTAAAGGCGCGGTCCGCACAGATTTCATCCTCTCCGCCGAAATCATCATTATCGCGCTGGGCGTTGTTGAAAAATATGACCTGATGACGCGTTCTTTGGTTATGGCCGCCATCGGTGTCGGCATGACTGCATTGGTCTATGGTTTGGTCGGCATTATCGTCAAACTTGACGACCTCGGCATGATGTTGATGCGCCAAAAAAGCGTTGCTGTGCAAGGTATCGGACGCGGTTTGATTTCATTTATGCCTTGGTTTATGCGCGGCTTGAGCATTGTCGGCACGCTGGCGATGTTCTTGGTTGGCGGCGGACTAATCGCCCACAACCTTGGTTTTTTGCACGATTTCCTCCACGCGCAGCATTGGGACAGCGGCATAATGGAACATATCGCCAATCTGGTGGTCGGAGTAGCCGCCGGTGCATTGGCTTGCGCAATCGTCCTGCCTGCAATGAAATTGTTTCAAAAAGACTGATTTTGTTTCCCTGCCGTCTGAAAACTTTTCAGACGGCCTCAATACCATTTAAAGCATGAATATTTTCCGTAAACTCGAACAATATTGGCAACATCCGCTGCTTTACTGGCCGCTGGTTATCTTGATTGCCGCCGCGACACCGTTCACTTTCGCCCCGTATTATCATTTCTGGCTGATGCCGCTGTTGTTTGGCGCGCTGATACGCCTGATTGAATTGCGTCCGCGCTTTGCCGTCATGACTGCCTATCTGTTCGGATTAATCGGTTATACGGCGCAGTTTTATTGGATACACACTGCCTTGCATGACGTTTCGGGTTTGCCGGATTCATACGCCATCCCCCTCACCTTCCTGCTGCCGGCATTTCTTGCGCTTTATCCGGCCATCTGTTTTTGGATGTGGAAAAAATGCAACCTGTCACGCTGGGCCAAAACCGGCCTCCTGTTGCCGATTTTATGGACGCTGGCAGAATTTGCCCGCGAACGTTTCCTGACCGGATTCGGCTGGGGTGCAATCGGCTATTCCCAAATCATCAAAGACAGCCCGTTGGCAGGTTTCGCGCCTTTGGGCGGCATTCATATGGTCACGCTGGCAACCGCTTTCCTCAGCGCATGGCTGGTGTTGCTGATTGACAACCATGGCCGTCTGAAACACCGCCTCCTGCCCTTATTCCTTATCGTTGCACTCTGCTCCGTCGGCTACATTTCCCAACAAACCGAATACACCCGCCCTGACGGCAGCACCAGCACGGTTGCCCTGATTCAAGGCAACATCGAGCAAAATCTGAAATGGAAGGAAGAGCAAATCATTCCGACCATTCAGAAATACTACGAACAAATCAGCAAAACCAGTGCCGACATCGTCATCCTGCCAGAAACCGCCCTGCCGCTGATGCGCCAAGACCTGCCCGAAGGCATCTTGGAACAATTCGCCGAACAGGCGCAAAGCAACGGCAGCGCATTGGCCATCGGCATCAGCCAATATACGCCCGACGGCAACGGCTACGAAAATGCCGTTATCAATTTGAGCGACTATCACAACAGCACTTCTGATGTTATCCCCTACTACGCCAAGAACCACCTCGTTCCATTTGGCGAATACAAGCCCTTGCCCGCTATTACCGAGCGTCTCTATAAAATGATGGATATGCCTTTGGCCGACTTTCAAAAAGGCGGCGACAACCAAGCGCCTTTGGTGATGAAAGATCAAAAAGTTGCCTTCAATATCTGCTATGAAGATGGTTTCGGCGACGAACTCATCGCAACGGCGAAACGCTCCACCCTGCTCGCCAACATCAGCAATATGGCGTGGTACGGCAAATCCAATGCCATGTATCAGCAGCTTCAACAATCCCAAGCGCGTGCAATGGAACTAGGCCGCTACATGGTTCGCGCCACCAATACCGGCGCGACCGCCATTATTTCCCCTAAAGGCACGATTGTTGCCGAAGCCCAACCGGATACAGAAACCGTCCTCGAAGGCCACGTCAAAGGCTACATCGGTGAAACGCCTTATATGAAAGCAGGCGGCTCAACATGGCTTATCAGCATTTTGGCCGTTATCGGCGTATTCCTTATCCTGATTGGCCGGAAGAAACCAGAATAAAAAAATTTTAAGACCTTGTTATACAAGGTCTTTTTTATTACTAAAACTATTTACATACAGAAATGTTTGTAATATACTTAGACAAAACCTAGCAAATCACTCAAATTTTCTAAGACAATCAACCCTTGCGATTCAAGCAGTAAAAACTATTGAATCTATCGTTAATTTACAGAAAAAATCCAACCCATAACAAAACAAACCACAGGCAGTGTTATACTGCTTGTCACACAATAAACAAAAAGCCGTTTTCAGACGGCCCAATCAAGGAGATTATCCTTTATGAATAAAGCTTTTGCATTACCCGTTATCCACAGCGGCAACGGTAGCCTCGAGCAATACATTCATACTGTCAACAGCATTCCAATGCTTACCGCCGAAGAAGAAACACAACTGGCCGAACGTCAACAAAAAGGTGATCTCAACGCCGCCAAACAGCTTATCCTGTCCCATCTTCGCGTCGTCGTATCCATTGCACGCGGCTACGACGGCTACGGCCTCAACCAAGCCGACCTGATTCAAGAAGGCAATATCGGCCTGATGAAAGCCGTCAAACGCTACGAACCGAGCCGCGGCGCGCGCCTGTTTTCGTTTGCCGTGCATTGGATTAAAGCCGAAATCCATGAATTCATTTTGCGCAACTGGCGTTTGGTCCGCGTTGCCACAACCAAACCGCAACGCAAACTGTTCTTCAATCTGCGCAGCATGCGTAAAAACCTGAATGCCTTGTCTCCAAAAGAAGCGCAAGAAATCGCCGACGATTTGGGCGTCAAATTGTCCGAAGTCTTGGAAATGGAACAACGCATGACCGGTCACGACATCGGCATCATGGCGGAAAACAACGATGACGAGGACAACTTCGCCCCTATCGACTGGTTGGCCGACCACGATGCAGAGCCTAGCCGTCAGTTGTCCAAACAAGCCCACTACGCCCTGCAAACCGAAGGTCTGCAAAACGCCTTGGCACAACTGGACGACCGCAGCCGCCGTATCGTTGAAAGCCGCTGGTTGCAAGACGATGGCGGTTTGACCCTGCACGAATTGGCTGCCGAATACGGCGTATCTGCCGAACGCATCCGCCAAATCGAAGCCAAAGCTATGCAAAAACTGCGCGGTTTCTTGGCAGAAGAAGCTGAAGCCGTTTAAGCCTTTCTTGATAAAAGGCCGTCTGAATCTTTTCAGACGGCCTTTTCGATGGCAAACCTCATTGCATCTTCTCCCCCAACACATTCATTTTAAAGCCCACTTAAGCTATAATACCCACCACACACACTACCCAGTCATACCATAACCATGCAACTTACCGTCGTCGGACTCAATCACCAAACCGCGCCCTTGAGCATACGCGAAAAACTGGCATTTGCAGCTGCAAATCTGCCGGATGCCGTGTCCAACCTCGCGCGCAGTGAGGCGGCGGAAGAAGCAGTCATTCTCTCTACCTGCAACCGCACCGAGCTTTACTGCGTCGGTGAAGCCGAAAAAATCATCGACTGGTTGGCACAATATCACGACCTGCCTGCCGAAGAAATCCGCCCTTACCTCTATACCTTAGATAATAATGAAACCGTCCGCCACGCCTTCCGCGTCGCCTGCGGTTTGGACTCCATGGTCTTGGGCGAACCGCAAATTCTCGGTCAAATCAAAGATGCCGTCCGCGTTGCGCAAGAACAGGAAAGCATCAATACCCACTTAAACGCCCTGTTTCAAAAAACCTTTGCCGTTGCCAAAGAAGTTCGTACCGACACTGCCGTCGGCGAAAACTCGGTCTCCATGGCTTCTGCATCGGTCAAAATGGCAGAGCAAATCTTCCCTTCCATTTCCGATCTGAACGTCCTCTTTATCGGTGCAGGCGAAATGATTGAGCTGGTGGCCACTTATTTTGCCGCTAAAAATCCAAAGCTCATTACCGTTGCCAACCGTACACACCAGCGCGCGCAGGAATTGTGCGACAAACTCGGTGTCAACGCCGAAGCCTGCCTGCTGAACGAATTACCCGATATTCTTCACGATTACGACGTGGTTGTTTCTTCCACTGCCAGCCAACTTCCCCTCGTCGGCAAAGGCATGGTCGAACGCGCATTGAAAAAACGCCACAACATGCCTGTTTTCCTGCTGGATTTGGCCGTTCCGCGCGATATCGAAGCCGAAGTCGGCGAATTGGAAGACGCATATCTCTATACCGTAGACGACATGATGGACATTGTCCAAAGCGGTAAAGATGCACGCAAAAAGGCAGCGGCGGCGGCTGAAAGCATGGTGGAAGAAAAGGTCAGCGAATTTATCCGCCTGCAGAAAAACCGCCAAAGCGTTCCGCTTATCCGCGCCTTGCGCGACGAAGGCGAACGCGCACGCCGCCAAGTATTGGAAAATGCCATGAAGCAACTGGCAAAAGGCGTATCCGCCGAGGATGTCCTCGAACGCCTCTCCATTCAGTTGACCAACAAACTGCTCCACTCTCCGACACGCACGCTCAATAAAGCCGGCTCGGACAACAGCGAATTAATCGATGCCGTGGCGCAGATCTACCATTTGGATCAACACGACTGACCATAATTTAAAGGCCGTCTGAAAGAAGCGAACCGACCGACAGGTCATATTCCAAAGCTTTCAGACGGCCTTTAAACAATAAAATCCCAATTATCATTTTTTCATTTAAAATGAAATGCTTGAAAAAAAACCGTTAAAGTGTAAAAATCCTATCTTATACATTTAAACAGCATTCAAACAATAAAACTGCCTGCCGGCTCAAACGCATGCCGACAATACGATAGGCACCGGCAAAAGGAACTTTCGTGAATATTAAAACAAACACATATCTGGCCCTTGCTGTCCTCTCAGCTTCCCTTCTTTCAGGTTGCGACAAAGTCAGCACCTTTTTCGACAAAGATGAAAACAAAGAACTCGTCCAACGCATAGAAACCAATACCGATGACGGAAAAGTCGGCATGTTGTTGCCCGACTTCGCCCAACTGGTGCAAAACGAAGGACAGGCCGTCGTCAATATTCAAGCGACACCGGCAAAACGTACCGCGACACCGGATGACGACCATAGCATGGACCTGAGCCAATTCCCCGACAACGATCCGTTTTACGAGTTCTTCAAGCGCCTTGTTCCCAATATGCCCGACATGCCGCAAGAAGATACCGAAAGCGATGCTTTGAATTTCGGTTCCGGCTTCATCATCAGCAAAGACGGCTATATCCTGACCAATACCCACGTGGTTGCCGGCATGGGCAATATCAAAGTCCTACTCAACGACAAACGCGAATACACGGCCAAACTGGTCGGCTCAGACGCCCAATCCGACGTTGCCCTCTTAAAAATCGAGCCGCAAGAAGACTTGCCGGTTGTCAAAATCGGCAATCCGAAAGATTTAAAACCGGGCGAATGGGTAGCCGCCATCGGCGCGCCATTCGGCTTTGACAACAGCGTAACTTCAGGCATCGTCTCCGCCAAAGGCCGCAGCCTGCCGAATGAAAACTACACGCCGTTCATCCAAACCGACGTTGCCATCAACCCCGGTAACTCAGGCGGCCCGTTATTCAACCTCCGCGGCCAAGTAGTCGGCATCAACTCACAAATTTACAGCCGAAGCGGCGGTTTCATGGGCATTTCATTTGCCATTCCGATTGATGTTGCCATGAATGTGGCCGACCAATTAAAAGCCAACGGCAAAGTCCAACGCGGCCAATTGGGCGTGGTTATCCAAGAAGTTTCTTACGATTTGGCCAAATCTTTCGGTTTGGACAAAGCAAGCGGCGCACTGATTGCCAAAATCATGCCGAACAGCGCAGCGCAACAAGCCGGGTTGCAAGTCGGCGATATTGTCCGCAGCGTAAACGGAGAAGAAGTCCGCGCCTCCAGCGATTTGCCAGTCATGGTCGGCTCAATGATGCCGGGTAAAGAAGTTACTTTGAGCATTTGGCGCGGTGGCAAACAAACCGATGTCAAAGTCAAACTTGGCAGCGCAGCCGAACAAACGGAAACTTCTGCAAAAGAGGCCGAACACCCGCAACACGATGGCGGCCATGACGGATTTACCGTTGAAAACGCAGGCCTGACTTTGCAGGTTGAAAACGCAGACGGCAAACAACGCTTGATCGTTCTGCGCGTTAGCGGTGCGGCCGAACGTGCCGGCCTCAAACGCGGCGACGAAATTATTGCCGTCAGCCAAATCAGCGTCAATGACGAATCTACTTTCCGCAGCGCCTTGGAAAGCTCAGGCAAAAACGTACCGCTTTTGGTACAACGCGAAGGCAATACTTTGTTCCTCGCGCTAAATCTGCAGTAGTCCGATTTTTCAGACGGCATGATGATGTGTTAGATGATAAAATACCCATCTGTCAGAGGCAGTGGGTATTTTGTTATCCGTCTTCCAGTTTAGGCCGTCTGAAAATATTTCACCGCTTATATACAATATAATTATGCAACTTATTAATTATTCAAATTCTATTTTATCCATCGTCCCGGCAGCCATTGCGCTCGCCTTGGCCATTGCCACGCGCCGTGTATTGCTGTCCCTCGGTGTCGGCATTATCGTCGGCTCATTCCTGCTGGTAGGCGGTAATCCACTTGATGCTTTGGTTCACTTGAAAGACATGGCAGTCAGCCTGACTTGGGCGGACGGCGATTGGTCTTTGGGCAAACCCAAAATCCTGCTTTTCTTGGTGCTTTTGGGGATTTTCACTTCCCTGCTGACGCATTCCGGCAGCAACCAAGCATTTGCCGATTGGGCAAAACAGCATATCAAGGGCCGTCGCGGTGCGAAGCTGCTGACCGCCTGTCTGGTATTCGTTACCTTTATTGACGACTATTTCCACAGCCTTGCCGTCGGTGCGATTGCCCGCCCTGTGACCGACAAATTCAAAGTTTCCCGTGCCAAACTGGCTTACATCCTTGACTCCACTGCCGCACCGATGTGCGTTTTGATGCCTGTATCCAGCTGGGGGGCATCGATTATTGCTACTTTGGCAGGCCTTTTGGTGACTTACAACATCACAGACTACACACCAATGGGCGCATTCGTGGCCATGAGCTTGATGAATTACTACGCTGTCTTCGCGTTGATTATGGTGTTTGTCGTTGCCTGGTTCTCCTTCGACATCGGCTCTATGGCTCGTTTGGAACGCGCCGCCTTGAACGAAACTCATGATGAAACCGTTGAAACAGGCCATCCCAACGGTCGCGTATTCGCACTGATTGTGCCGGTTTTGGTACTGATCGTTGCCACTGTTTCCGCCATGATTTACACTGGCGCACAAGCTTCTGAAACCTTCTCTTTACTCAGCGCGTTTGAAAATACCGACGTGAACACTTCCCTCGTATTCGGCGGTACTTGCGGTGTATTGGCCGTCATCCTCTGCACCATCGGCACCATCAAAACCAACGATTACCCTAAAGCCATTTGGCAGGGCATCATCTCTATGCGCGGTGCCATTACCATCTTGATTTTGGCATGGATCATCAGCACCGTTGTCAGCGAGATGCACACCGGCGAATACCTCTCCACTTTGGTGGCAGGCAATATCCACGCAGGCTTCCTACCCGTGATTTTGTTTCTGCTCGCAGGCGTGATGGCCTTCGCTACCGGCACAAGTTGGGGCACATTCGGCATCATGTTGCCGATTGCCGCCGCCATGGCCGTCAAAGTCGAACCTTCGCTGATTATCCCTTGTATGTCTGCCGTAATGGCCGGTGCCGTATTTGGCGACCACTGCTCGCCAATTTCCGATACCACCATCCTCTCTTCTACCGGCGCACACTGTAACCACATCGACCACGTTACCTCACAATTCCCTTACGCGCTGACCGTAGCCGCGTCTGCCGCCTCAGGCTACCTCGTGCTGGGCATGACTGGCTCTGCACCTTTAGGTTTTGTGGTAACCGGCATCGTGATGGTTGTGTTGATTCTGATCTTGAAAGACAAGATAAAAGCAAATGCCTAATTCAAAACCAATATTCAGACGGCCTGAGATATTCCTATACTCTCAGGCCGTCTGAACATAACGATTATCCAATATATACATTATTCAGGACAAAACAATGAATACGCCTCATCTTCCACGCGGCCCAGTCATGGCCGACGTCGCCTCCTATCATCTGACCGAAGAAGAAAAACAACGCCTGCTCGACCCTGCCGTCGGTGGCGTTATTTTGTTCCGCCGCAACTTTGAAAACGTTTCTCAGCTCAAAGCTTTGGTTCAAGAAATCAAAGCCGTCCGTACTCCTGAACTCATCATCGCCGTCGACCACGAAGGCGGACGGGTTCAACGTTTTATTGACGGCTTCACCCGCCTGCCGGCCATGAATGTATTGGGCGAAATTTGGGATAACGAAGGCGAAGAAGCCGCCTGCGCCCAAGCAGAACAAGTCGGCTGGGTTTTGGCGACCGAACTCTCCGCCTGCGGTATCGACCTATCCTTTACGCCTGTATTGGATTTGGACTGGGGTCAATGCGCCGTCATCGGCAACCGCAGTTTCCACCGCGACGCCAACATCGTTACCCAGCTTGCCCTTGCCCTGCAAAAAGGCCTGAACAAAGGCGGCATGAAATCTTGCGGCAAACACTTCCCCGGCCACGGCTTTGTCGAAGGCGACAGCCATCACGTCCTGCCTTGCGACGAACGCAGCCGCGAAGCGCTCGAAGCGGCCGACCTTATCCCCTTCCGAGCATTGAGCCAAGCAGGCATGGCCGCAGTCATGCCTGCCCACGTCGTATACCCGCAAATCGACAGCCAACCTGCTGGCTTCTCCGAAAAATGGCTGAAACAAATCCTGCGCCAAGAAATCGGATTTAACGGCGTTATTTTTTCAGACGACCTGACCATGGAAGGCGCATGCGGTGTCGGCGGTATTAAAGAACGCGCCCGCCTTTCTTTTGAAGCAGGCTGCGATATTGTACTGGTGTGCAACCGCCCTGACTTGGTAGATGAATTGCGAGACGGTTTCCACGCACCGGCAAACACCGACTTGGCAGCGCGTTGGCAATACATGGCCAACACATTGACCGTACAAGAAGCTGCCGACATCGTGGCAACCGAAGAATTCCAAGCCGCCCAACAAGCAACTGCCAAACTGGCTACGCCAAAAGACATTGCAGGCGGTGTCAAAGTTGGCGAAGCATTCTGATTTCAGGCCGTCTGAAACATTGACGGCAAATAAAAAAGGAAGACTTGAAAAAGTCTTCCTTTTTTGTCTTCCTAATTAATGAAGTTTTACGTTATAGCGACGTTCCAAACGTAAGAATACCCATCCTAATACACTCGTCAATACAAGATAAATCAATGCAACCGTATAAAGCGGCTCTTGGAATATCGAATACTGGCCAGTAATCGCTTTTTGAACAGACATAAGTTCAGGAACTGCAATAACAGACAGCAAAGAACTATCTTTCAAAAGCGTGATAAATTCACCTGCAAGTGGCGGCAACATACGGCGAAGAGCCTGAGGCAAAATCACATAACGCATCGCCTGGGTATAGGTCAGACCCAAAGAACGCGCAGCTTCCATTTGACCTTTATCAATCGACTGGATACCGGCACGGAAAATCTCACAAACATATGCACCTGAGTTGGCAATCAAAGCCATTACACCAGCGATCAATGGGCCATAAGAACGACGAAAATTAATTGCAGCTTCTCCGCTGATTAATGCACCATCAGTAGGATGTACAAAAAATGGGAAAATAACAAAAGCCCAAATAATAACTTGAGCAAGCAATGGCGTACCGCGGAACAACGCAACATACACAAAAGAAATCTTACGCAACACCCAAGCCAAGGCACGTATCGGCGCACCGGCTTTTTCCGGATTAACCAAACGAGCCAACGCCAGCAGCAAACCTAAAATCGAACCGCCAATCGTTGCAACCACTGTAATTCCCAGCGTCGCTAATACGCCGTAAAAAAACATCCAGCGGTATTCATAAATAATGTCAAAACGAAAATCCATAAACCTTCCGTCGGTCAAAATCGGTAACTAATCCGAATATTTTTTAAAATCAAGCTTGATATTTTACAAGAAAATACATTGCTTGAACGGTTTTTTGTTAAATTATTCCGCCCAACCCTGCTTTTTTTACATTTCCAATGAATTGCAGCCCCTTTTAACCTTTCATCATATTAGACATTTTCCGTATAAAAAACAAAGCGCAAACCCGACACAAAATTGACCGAAACACAAAAACAGCGGATAATCCGCCCATTCTTCAAACATCTTTCAGACGGCCTTCCCTCTTCCCTTGAGGGCCGTCTGAAAACATTTTAAAAAGCATAAAACATGAAAGCACCCGAACTCTTATTGCCTGCAGGCGGCCTCGAACGTATGCGAGCCGCCTACGATTATGGCGCAGATGCCGTTTACGCCGGCAGCCCGCGTTACTCCCTGCGCGCCCGCAACAACGAATTTGCCAAACTCGACGTCCTCGAGCAAGGCATTAAAGAAGCGCACGAACGCAACAAAAAATTCTTTTTGACCGTCAATACCCTGCCGCACAACTCCAAACTCAAAACCTTCGTTTCCGATATGGAGCCCTTGATTGCCATGAAACCTGACGCGCTGATTATGGCGGATCCGGGTTTGATCATGACCGTGCGCGAAAAATGGCCGGATATGCCAATCCACCTGTCCGTTCAGGCAAACACCACCAACTACTGGGGCGTGAAATTCTGGCAGAACATCGGCGTCGAACGCATCATCCTGTCACGCGAATTGAGCATGGAAGAAATCGCCGAAATCCGCCAAGAATGCCCCGACATCGAACTCGAAGTCTTCATCCACGGCGCATTGTGCATCGCTTATTCAGGTCGTTGCCTATTGTCAGGCTATTTCAACCACCGCGACCCAAATCAAGGCACCTGCACCAACTCCTGCCGCTGGGACTACAAAGTCCACAACGCCACTGAAAGTGATGCGGGCGACGCCCAGCTTCTGCAAGGCTTCAACTTTGAAAAAGCCCAAGAAGAAGCCAACCAAAACTTCGAAGGCATCAACGGTCAGAAACGCCACCCCTACGCCGACAAAGTCTTCCTGATTGAGGAGTCCAACCGCCCAGGCGAAATGATGCCGATTATGGAAGACGAACACGGCACCTACATCATGAACTCCAAAGACCTTCGCGGCATTGAAGTGGTTGAGAAACTGGCCAAAATCGGCGTGGACAGCCTCAAAGTCGAAGGCCGCACCAAATCGCTTTATTATGTTGCACGCGTGGCCCAGTCCTACCGCAAAGCGATTGATGATGCCGTTGCAGGCCGTCCGTTTGATTACAGTCTGTTGAGCGAACTCGAAGGCCTTGCCAACCGTGGCTACACCAGCGGCTTCCTCGAGCGCCACCAAACTCAGGATTACCAAAACTACCTGACCGGCCACTCCATCGCCAAACAAAGCCAATATGTCGGCCACGTTACCGAAATCGATGAAAACGGCTGGGCGACTATCGAAGTCAAAAACCGCTTTGCCATCGGTGATTCACTCGAAATCATCCACCCGAGCGGCAACCAAACCATCAAATTGGAACAAATGACCCGCAAAGGCCAGCCTGTCGATGTCGCCCCAGGCAACGGCATTCAGGTCAAAATCCCCAATATGCAAGGTAAAGAAAAAGCTTTGGTTGCGCGGATTATGAATCCTTAAGCATCAACAAAACCAAGGCCGTCTGAAAGTTTCAGACGGCCTTTTTAAATGATCTATGCTGTTTTAAGCCTGTTCTTGCAATACGGCAGCAATCAATTCTTCCGCACCGTCATCTGCCAGTTTTTTGGCGACAGCGCGACCCAAAGCATCGGCGTATTCGGCTGGGGCTTGCGCGTCCGCCTGCAAAATAACCGAACCGTCAGGATGGCCGACCAAGCCGCGCAAGGTCAGCAAGCCGTTTTCTTCAGTGCAATATGCGGCCAGCGGCACTTGGCAGCTTCCGCCCAAAGCGCGCGCCAAAGCGCGTTCGGCCGTAACGCAGGCGTGTGTGGTATCGTGATTCAAAGGCTTCAAGACTTCGTACAAATCTTCGCGATGCGCTGCAATTTCAATACCCAATGCGCCTTGTCCGGCGGCAGGCAGGCTGTCGGATTCCGACAAAATCATGCGGATGCGTTCGTCCAGTTCCAGACGCTGTAAACCGGCGGCGGCCAAGATAATCGCGTCGTATTCGCCGTTATCGAGTTTGGACAAACGGGTTTGCACATTGCCGCGCAAAGGTTTGATAACCAAATGCGGATAGCGCGCGCGCAACTGGGCTTCGCGGCGCAGGCTGGATGTGCCAACGACGGCGCCTTTGGGCATTTCTTCCAAACGCGCGTATTGGTTGGACACAAATGCGTCAAACGAATTGGCGCGTTCGCCGATGGCCGCAAGCGCGAAACCTTCAGGCAAATCCATCGGTACATCTTTAATAGAATGCACGGCCAAGTCGGCTCGACCGTCATACAAAGCCTGTTCCAACTCTTTGACAAACAAGCCTTTACCGCCAACTTTTGACAAAGTTCTGTCCAAAATCTGGTCGCCGCGCGTGGTCATGCCCAAAATCTCGACTTCGCAATCGGGATACAGGGCTTTCAGACGGCCTTGGATATGTTTTGCCTGCCACATGGCAAGCAGGCTTTCGCGACTGGCGATAACGAGTTTTTTCGGGTTCATAATGGTTGCCTGAAAGATGGAAAACGGCATGAAGTCTATCATATTTTGGGCGGTTTTTCAGACGGCATGAGGGTGAATATGTTATATTTACGCCTAAAAACCAAATTTTCCGGACAACATGAAACGCGCCAAACAATATCCTTTTTTATCCTTACAGCGGCAACGTTTTCATCTGAACTTTGAAAACGCCTCTTCCGCCGCCAATCTTCCTTCAGAGAACGACTTCTGCCGCTGGGCGTGGTCTGCCTTGAAAAACGAATACCGCCGCGCAGACATCAGCCTGATCCTTCTGGACGAAGAAGAAGCCCGCGCTTACAACCGCGACTACCGCGGCAAAGATTACGCCACCAATGTATTGAGTTTCGCGCTCAACGAAGGCGAAATTCTGCCCGACCAGTTTTCAGACGGCCTGTATGGCGATTTGGTGATTTGCCCGCAAGTGGTTTTGAAAGAAGCCGCCGAACAAGGCAAAACACCTGAGCAGCATTTTGCCCACCTGACCATACACGGTACTTTACACCTGATGGGCTACGACCACATCGAAGACGATGAAGCCGAAATAATGGAAGCCGAAGAAATCCGCCTGATGCTGGCGGCAGGTTTCCCCAACCCCTACCAAGAGGACGAATATTAAAATGGACGGTACGCAGTCGAAACCCAAGTTTTTCGAACGCCTGATCTCCCGACTTGCCGGCGAGCCCGACTCCGCCGAAGACGTATTGACCCTGTTGCGCCAAGCGCACGAACAGGAAGTTTTTGATGCCGACACACTGACCCGGCTGGAAAAAGTATTGGACTTTGCCGAGCTGGAAGTGCGCGATGCCATGATTACGCGCAGCCGCATGAACGTATTGAAAGAAAACGACAGCATCGAGCGCATCACGGCCTACGTCATCGAAACCGCCCATTCGCGTTTCCCCGTCATCGGCGAAGACAAAGACGAAGTTTTGGGCATTTTGCACGCCAAAGACCTGCTCAAATATATGTTCAACCCCGAGCAGTTCCACCTGAAATCCGTCTTGCGCCCTGCCGTTTTCGTTCCCGAAGGCAAATCGCTGGCCTCCCTTTTAAAAGAATTCCGCGAACAGCGCAACCACATGGCGATTGTTATCGACGAATACGGCGGCACATCCGGTTTGGTCACCTTTGAAGACATCATCGAGCAAATCGTCGGCGACATCGAAGACGAATTTGACGAAGACGACAGCGCCGACAATATCCACGCCGTTTCTTCCGAACGCTGGCGCATCCACGCCGCTACCGAAATCGAAGACATCAACACCTTCTTCGGTACGGAATACAGCAGCGAAGAAGCCGATACCATCGGCGGCCTGGTCATTCAAGAGTTGGGACATCTGCCCGTACGCGGCGAAAAAGTCATCATCGGCAGCCTGCAATTTACCGTCGCACGCGCCGACAACCGCCGTCTGCACACCCTGATGGCCACACGAATTAAAGAAAACACGGATAAACCATGATTATTCTGGATCACGTCTCCAAACACTATCAAACACGCGACAACAAAGACTTTATCGCCGTCGAGCCGACCAGCCTCGAAATCAAACAGGGTGAAATCTTTGGCCTGATGGGCTATTCCGGCGCAGGCAAATCCACCCTGCTGCGCCTGATTAATTTATTGGAACGTCCGGATACAGGTACCGTCAGCGTATGCGGCCAAGAACTAACCGCGCTCAACGCCACGCAACTGCGCCACGCCCGACAAAATATCGGTATGGTGTTCCAACAGTTCAATCTTTTAAGCAACCGTACCGTTGCCGAAAACGTCGCCTTCCCTTTAGAAATTGCCAAATGGCCGTCTAAAAAAATCCAAGCGCGTGTTGAAGAATGTTTGGAAATCGTCGATTTGCAAGACCGTGCCAACCATTACCCGTCCCAACTTTCCGGCGGTCAAAAACAACGTGTCGGCATTGCCCGTGCGCTGGCGCCGCAACCTCAAGTCATCCTCGCCGACGAACCCACTTCCGCCCTCGACCCCGCCACTACGCGCAGCGTTTTGAAGTGTTTGGAAGACATCAACCGACGTTTCAACGTAACCATCGTCATCGTTACCCACGAAATGAGCGTTATCCGCCGCCTGTGTGACCGTGCCGCCCTCTTGGATAAAGGCCGTCTGCTGGAAATCGTTGAAGTACACGGCAACCAAATCCATGCCCAATCCGAAATCGGGCAAGAGCTGATTCGAGAGGACTAATATGACAGATTTAACATTTGAAAGTGCTGTTGAGACCATCGTCAGCATGAAGGGCGAAATTATCCAAGCCTTGGGCGAAACCTTTATTATGGTCGGCCTATCGACTACTTTCGCCGTTATCTTCGGTACGATTTTGGGCGTATTGCTGTTTGTGACGTCAAGTCATCAGTTGCACTACAACAAACAGCTGAATTTGTTTTTGGACAACCTGGTCAACCTGATGCGCGCATTCCCTTTCGTCATCCTGATGATTGCCATGATTCCTGTTACACGCGCCATCATCGGCACGACCATCGGCCCGGTTGCCGCCTCATTGGTATTGAGCGTATCCGGCTTGTTCTACTTCGCCCGTCTGGTCGAGCAAAACCTGCGCGAAGTACCCAGAGGCGTAATTGAAGCGGCCTCCGCAATGGGTGCTTCCCCCATGAGCATCATCTGCAAAGTGCTTTTAAATGAAGCGCGCGCAGGTATGGTTTCCAGCATTACCGTACTGGCTATCGGCCTTCTGTCGTACAGCGCGGCGGCAGGTATGATTGGCGGCGGCGGCTTGGGCGACCTTGCTATCCGTTACGGCTACTACCGCTATCAAATGGAAGTCATCATCTTCATCGTCGCCATCCTGGTTTTACTCGTTATCCTGATTCAAGGTATCGGCAACAGATTGGCACGCAAATTGGACAAGCGTTAAGCAAACAGGCCGTCTGAAATGGACTTACTATTTTTCAGACGGTCTGTTATCTGTTTAGAACATATTAGGATATATATTCCAAATAAATTTACAAAAAACGTCCTCATATTTCCAAAATAGATTTACAATCCCTCTTTTTTTAACGGCGGCAGATTGAGGCCGTCTGGAACCGTTTTATCATCCATCAGGAGCAAAATATGCAAATCAACACATTCTTCAAAACCCTTTCAGCCGCTGCGCTGGCCATCGTACTGGCTGCCTGCGGCGGTCAAAAAGACAGCGCGCCTGCTGCCTCTGCCGCTTCTTCTGCCGACAACGGCGCAGAGAAAAAAGAAATCGTCTTCGGTACAACCGTCGGCGACTTCGGCGATATGGTTAAAGACCAAATCCAACCGGCTTTAGAGAAAAAAGGCTATAAAGTCAAACTGATCGAGTTCACCGACTATGTGCGCCCCAACCTTGCTTTGGCTGAAGGCGAATTGGACATCAACATCTTCCAACACAAACCTTATCTGGATGACTTCAAAAAAGAACACAAACTGGACATCGTTGAAGCCTTCCAAGTACCGACCGCACCTTTGGGTCTGTACCCTGGCAAATTGAAATCTTTGGACGAAGTGAAAGACGGTGTCAGCGTTTCTGCACCTAATGACCCATCTAACTTTGCCCGTGCATTGGTTATGTTGAACGAATTGGGCTGGATTAAACTGAAAGCCGACGTTGACCCGCTGACTGCTTCTAAAAACGATATTGCCGAAAATCCAAAAAACATCCAAATCGTAGAACTTGAAGCCGCCCAACTGCCACGCAGCCGTGCCGACGTTGACTTTGCCATCGTTAACGGCAACTACGCCATGAGCAGCGGCATGAAACTGACTGAAGCCCTGTTCCAAGAGCCAAGCTTCGCCTACGTTAACTGGTCTGCCGTCCGCACTGCCGACAAAGACAGCCAATGGCTGAAAGATGTAACCGAAGCCTACAACTCTGACGAATTCAAAGCCTACTCAAAAAAACGCTTTGCCGGTTACAAATATCCTGCTGCATGGGGTGAAAACGCAGCTGCAGGTGCTCAAGCCGAAGCTGCTTCTACTGCTTCTGCAACCAAATAAGTAACTTTTTGAAAAAAGGCCGTCTGAACATTCAGACGGCCTTTTTCTATTGCTTATCTCTTCTCAAAGCTCAAAACAAGTTTTTTGATTAACACCAAATACTTACGTAATTCCCTTTTTAAAACCAAATCAATATGTTGTAAAAAAGTTCAATAAAAAATCATATTTTTATTCAATAAAATCAATCACTAAATGAATTATTCTACTTTTTTATAATATTCACTAGTAATGTTCCGCTTATCCTGATATTATACCGTTCATCTAAAGACATCCGGTTATCTGCATTACAGACCGTTCATCTGAATTGCTTCAAACCACTTTGTCGGATTTTCCCATATATGTTGTGTTTCTCCGTATCGAAGGGGTTTGAGCGGTCGAAATACCGTTTTGCTTAGATATTAAAGCTTCGTGCTTTGAAATGAGTGAATTTTTGTTTTAAGTGTCGTAATCTCTTGCTAATTACTCCCAGCTGCAAGAGTTTCAGGGTTGCCCCTTGGGCAGCCCTTCTTTTTTATCCTCCATTTTTTCAGCAACCAAGCCTTCCCTGCCCTATACACATAGTCAAAACCGCAAGCAAGACCGCCCTTCTCCTCAACTTCCAATCTTCTTCAATTCATTATTCGGCATCACCAGCCAAACCTGTGCCTTTTTAACTTGGGCCGCTGCTCGGATGGCCGCTTCATCCATAATAGAAAATGCGGTAGAAAAAGCATCGGCAACTGCCGCACTTTCCGCCATAACGCTCATGCTTTTATAGCGCGGCTGGCTTCCGCCTGTGCGCGGGTCAAACAGATGGGTAAATTTGCCAGCTTCGTCCATTACCGTGCCATAGCCGCCCGATGTGGCAAAGGCTTGGTTTTTCATGGCAATGGTGGTCAGGATTTGGTCTTCTTGGTCAGGATTGCGGATGCTGACATTCCACTCGCGCTGGTTGGCATTATCAAAGCCGTAAATCTCCCCCATATCAATCAATGCCTGAGAAACGCCTTGCTGCTTCAACAATTCAGCTACTTTGTCGGTGATATAGCCTTGGGCAATGCCGTTAAGCGACAAGCCCATGCCTTTTTGGGCAAAACGGATTTCTTTGGTATCAAAATCGACTTTGTTGAAATCCACTAATTTGAGCGTGTCTTTGATACTGCGCTCAGATGGTGGCGTTTCGGTTTTTGGGTTTCGCCTAAAATGATCGGCATACAGATTCCACAATGGCTGAATGCTAGGATCAAACGCACCCTGCGTCAGCTGATGGATATCTCGGCTGATACTGAGCAGCTGCAAAAAATCGGATGGCGGATTTTTCAGACGGCCTTCTCGGTTTAAACGGCTGATCAGGCTGTCGTCCCGATACAGGCTGAAGATTTTTTCCAACCGTAAAACTTCCGCCAATACTTTGTTGACCAATATTTCTGCCTGCTTGCGCTCAACGCCGAACAAACGCAACTCCGCGCCCGAACCCAATGCAATGCCTCTCCAAATAACTGGCTGCTCTTCTTGATTTGGGCTGGTCGGATGCGTCGGTTGATTGGTTTTGCGGCTGATGGCAAAAGGAATGCCGACACCGGCAGCAAGGGTGGCAACTATGGCAAGGAAACGGCGGCGCGTTAAAGGGGTGGACATAAAGTATTCCTTAGATTTTTTATCTTTATATTGAAAGCCTCATTCATTAAATCAGCAATCGGCAGCTTCCAACACAAAGGCCGTCTGAAACTGTTTCAGACGGCCTTTATTGGTTGTTTTATTTGAAAATGTATTCGTCGGGCATCTCTGCAAAACCGACTACTCTGCCGCCTTTTTCTTTGGCGAATTTTTCAGCCTGAGCCTTGTCGGCAAACGGAAGCGCATCTTCCGCACCCATGCCGCCGATAAAGCTGCTTTCGATAACGTAATAGGCTTTTTTCGCATCTATCCATTCGGCGTCGGCATTGGGTTTTTCCCAATCTTTGACTTTACCCATATCGGTAACATAGATGATATGAATGCCTTTCGGCTCTTCAGGCAGCTTGGTGTAGCCGAACATCTGCTTGATGGTGGAAAACCAAACCGGTTTGTCAGGTTTGCCGTTCAAGAAGATTTGCGCTTTAGGGCCGTTGTGTTCAGTCAAATTCATGCTGCAGTAATGACCCACTGCGCTGTCGCTGATTTGTTGGGGCGCAGGCGGAGGGCTGTTGTCCTGCTTGCTGCAGGCTGCCAATGCGATGAGTGTGAAGGTTGTCAATAGTATTTTTCTCATATTTGTCGCTTTCCGAAAATCCAGGCGGCTAAAATCAAAGGAATGATAACCCATAATACCTGAGCCGTCAGCAAAATAGGCATACTCAGGCTGATTTGTTCGCTCAAACCTGCCATGCCGGCATACATGGCTGTATTTTCGTAACCCGTCAGGTTCAGCAGGCGATAAATATCTGCGGGGTTGAACAAAAGAACGGTTTCCACTACAGGCGCGGTAATGACTTGTTCGGTATCGGCAACCAAAACACCCAAAAGCGCCATATCGAAAATAACGACAAAAAACAGCCATACGCCGATGGCGATACCGGCGGCGGTACCGCGTTCTTTAACTTTTGCGCTGATCAAATAGCCCATGGACAAAAAGGCTGCGCCAAGAATCACGCTGGCAGCAATCAAAAGGGCGAAAGGTTGCCATGCGGCAATATCAAAACCGCCGTTGGCAAGCTGAAGGGTAATACCTGCCAATCCGTAGCCTGCGGTGGTAGCAAGGGCAAGAATGATGAGGTGGCCGATAAATTTACCGGCAAGGATTTGGTTGCGCGAGATGGGGTAACTTAGCAACAACGCCATTGTACCGCGCTCGATTTCGCCGATCAGTGCATCATAAGAGAGCAACATCGCAATCAGCGGGATCAAGAAGATAGACAGGCTGGACAGACTGACTACAGTTACCGTCAAGGGATCAACCTTGACCGAACCGGTAGGCGAGCTGCCGAGAAAGCCTAATGACAGTGCCAATGCGGCAAGCAAAAGTGCGGCGGCAAGAACCCAACGGTTGCGCAGGCTGTCGCGAACTTCTTTGCCGGTAATAATCCAAACGGGGTTCATACGTCTTCCCTCTTCAAGAATTGCGCGTACATATCGTCAAGTGTAGGCGTGTGGATATCGATGTAGGCAAGACTGCCCAAATCACCCAATTCGCTCAAAAGAGCCATGCGCTCTTCTGCTTTACATTGCGCTTGGTATGACAGGCCGTCTGAAAGCGGATGCCAACGCTCGCTCAACGGACGCGCTTCTTTCAAGCGGACGTTGACGGTCAGCGGTAGACCGCTTTGAACATGCAACTCATCCATGCTGCCGTCGGCAACTTTCACGCCGTTTTTCATGACGATGATGCGGTCGGCGTGGCCGTCAAGCTCGGCCAGTGCGTGGGTGCTGAGCAATACGGTCGCACCGCGTCCATTCAGTTCGCGCACGACTTCGTAAAACATTTGGCGTGAAGCCGGGTCAAGGCCTGTGGTCGGTTCGTCAAACAATAAGACTTTAGGCTCACCCAACAAGGCCTGTGCCAAAGCGAGACGCTGGCGCATACCTTTGGAGTAAGTGCCGACACGGCGGCGTGCCGCTTGAGAAATGCCGACACGCTCGAGCAATTCACGGTTTTTACTCAGGGGCTGTTTTTTAAGTTTGGCATAGAAATCCATGGTTTCGATACCGGTCAATGAAGGGTGCAATGCAACCGTTTCAGGCAGGTAACCGATTTGGCTGCGACGCTGCGCGCCTGCTTTACTGCCGGTCGGCTCTCCCAAAAGCATCACTTCGCCCTTGGTCGGCGTAATCAGGCCGAGTATCAGCTTCATAATGGTAGATTTGCCTGCACCGTTGTGTCCTGCCATGCCGACGCTCTCGCCTGCCTTGAGAACCAGATCAACTTGGTTGACGGCCTTTTGGCTGCCAAACTGCTTGGTCACGTTTCTTAATTCAACGTGGTTGGTACTGCTCATGGATATTCCTCTAGTGAATGTTTCAGACGGCCTTTGATATTAGGCCGTCTGAAAGGTTACATATTGGCATTTCCGCCTGTCAGCGCACCGTTTTCGGCATTACCCCATTCGGATTGGTGCGTTTTTGCTTCATGCAGCAATTCGTCCTTCATGGCTTCGTATTTGGTTGTCGTTTTATTGCGGACAGGGTTCATCAAAGGCTTGCTATCAATTACGCCACCAGGCAGGATGGCGGGAAATTGCGATTGCGCCCATTTGACAATGCTGATGGCAGGGCTGTTCATCAATAACCGGGCGACGGGTGCGCGCCAGATGATTTGGTCGATAATCCCGTTGGGACGGTAGGCACTGTCGCCGAAGCCGTCGCCGTCAAGGTCAAAGGCACTGTTATCGCTCCAATAGTTGCCGCGACCACCCTCGCCCCAATCGAGGAAGCGGGTGCTGACATATTTAACCTGGCTTTCGTTGTTAATAAATGAATTTTCGTACAGGGTTGTGCCTTCGATGGCTGCGGTGAAGTGGATACCGATTTGGCAGTTCTCGAAATGATTGGCAAAGATTTTATCGTAGTTGGCATTGTAGGCAAACACGCATTTGCCTGCCTTATTGATCACATTATCGTGAATTTCAGAATAATTGACGTAGTTGAGCATAATGCCTTGGTCGCGACTGCCAACGGCAATGTTGCCATACACTTTCAGGCGTTCGGAAAACATCAGCACATAACCCATATTGTTGCCGACGGAGATATTGTTGCTGACTTCGCTGTCATTGGTGTACATATAATGGACGGCAAAGCGCAAGTCGCTAAAACGGTTGCCTTTGTAGGTATTATGAGTACTGGTATTTGAAAAAATACCGTCACGGCCTTTGGAAATATCGTTATCGACCACTTGCGCACCGGGCGCATTCCAGACGGTTACGCCGTTGCCGCGTTCGTTGACGCGCAGGGTTGCATCACCGATGATTTTATTTTCCCGCACCATGGATTCTGCCGCACCGTGAATATACACGCCGACAGAATTGTCGATGATGTTGTTATGCTCCACCAGCGCGCGCGTTGCCGTCTCTTCTAAATAGATACCGGCATCCATTGCCGGCAAACTCATGCCGGAATGGGAAACAGTCAGATTGCGCAAAGTTACATCAGGCGCATGAACGGCAACCGTCCTCCCGCTCCGGTCGCCGACAATCTTGGCGGAACGGTCGGCAGGGCCTTCGATGGTAATGGGTTTGTCGATATAGAGTTTGGTTTTGTATGTACCGGAGGCAAGCTTGAGCGTATCGCCGGCTTGGGCGCGCGCCAAAGCATCATTGAGATTGTCTTGTGCGGATACGTTGATGACTGCGGCAAAGGCCGTCTGAACCATGCTGCCAAGCAGCAATACGAGTGCGGCACGTTGCCATTTGGAACGATGGATTTGTGTGTGCGTCATAATCATATCTCTGTTTCAGACGGCCTGCTTGCCGCATGATAAACCGATGCGGAAACAGGTATTTTGGTGTTATAGCAAAGCTGTCTGATGATGGCTTTCATTTTGTGGCCATATCGGCCGACAAACAACTTTGCTATAAAGGCCGTCTGAAAGAATGTTTTTTCAGACGGCCTGAAGAATTAAATCATCAAACCGAAATTATTTTGGTTTAACAATCATTTGGCCAGACATTTCCATGTGCAATGCGTGGCAGAACCATTGGCAGTAGTACCAGTGTACACCTGGACGGACAGCTTTGAAGGTTACAGAAGATGTAGCTTGCGGGCCAATCTCCATAGCAATGCCATAACCTTCCAAAGTAAAGCCGTGAGTCAAGTCTTCAATGGTCTCAACGTTGGTTACATATACGGTAACTTCGTCGCCTTGGTTCACTTCAAATTGAGGAACGCTGTAAGCAGGCGCAACGGCAGTCATGTACACGCGTATTTTGTTGCCTTCACGTACGACTTTGGCAGCTTTTTCCAGCTCAACACCGTCTTTTTGGGCTTGTTCCAAAGCTTCTTGCCAGAACCATGGGTCTTTGCGGTCCCAAGTTTTGCTTGGGTTCACTTTAGACGCGGCAACCAAGCACAAGTCGTGTGGTTCGGCAAAAGTCGGATTGTCATGCACCAGACGCATTTCGTCGCCGGAGATGTCGATTAATTGGTCACACTCAGGTTTCAAAGGACCGGCATTCAAGAAGCGGTCTTTAGAGAACTTGTTCAAAGATACCAACCATTTACCGTCGGCTTCTTTGGTTTCGCCCATGGTAGTGTGGTTGTGGCCCGGTTGATAGTGAACGTCGAGTTTTTGTTTGATCGGATCGATTTTCTCGCCTTTATAGGCTTTAATCGCATCGTCGATGTTCCATTTCACCATTTGGCTGTCGATAAACAATGTAGTATAGGCATTGCCTCGACCGTCAAATGCAGTGTGTAATGGGCCAAGACCCAGTTGAGGCTCGGCTACGACAACATCGCGCTCTTTGATTTTACCTGCAAACAAGTCATCCAGTTTGCTGACATCCAATACGGTAACGGTTGGAGACAGTTTACCGTTGAGCATGATGTATTTGCCGTCAGGGCTTGCATTACAGCCGTGAGGAGAGTTAGGAACCGGGATGTAACGAGTGTATGGAGAGTTAGCTTCCGCACGACCGTCCAACATTTTCACGCCGTTAACTTCTTTGAAGTCGCCTTTTTTGATGCCTTCTTCGATGGCGGCCAGGTTAAATACCACACACCAGTCTTGTTCGTTGGAAGATGCACCTTGTACAGTCAGAGCGCGCTCAGAGTTATAGCAGGTAGAGAAAGAATATTTACCTTGGTAGTCGGCATCGCCATTATCCAAGTTACCGTCTACCAATACTTGCCATGCGATGTCCATGGTTTCGCCGTCAACGGCAGTATAAACAGCATTCCAAGTTTTAGGATCATCCCATTTGCCTACGCCGTCAACAGGAACGATATGCTCGCCGTTGGCAAATACGTAGCCGGTTTTCGGATAGCGTTGAGGACGCAGACCGTGAACACCTGAAACGTTTGGAATTTCAACGATTTTATCGGTTTTCATCACATCCAAGCGGATACGGCAAACACGGTTGTTTGCTTTATCGTTGGCATATGCATAGCGGCCGTCGTAAGTTTGATCGGTAAAAGACAAGTGCGGGTGGTGCAAGTCGCCGTTAGGGTAGCAGCGCAGACCGCTGTCTTGCAGGAATTTACGGGTTTCCGGCGTAATTTTTTCATTCAAAATACGCAGGCTCTCGTTGGTACGGCCCCAACCGGTAGCGCTGTCCATATTGAATACAGGGATACGCATCAACTCACGCATAGAAGGTACACCGATCAAGCGCATTTCGCCTGATTGACCGCCTGACAAGAAACCGTAGTATTGGTCAAGTTCGCCCGGACCGACTTCGGAAGTTTGTTTGCCCGGCTCGGCAGAATGAGCAGCGGCTTTCTCGGCAGGTGCAGCACCGGAAGCAGCAGCTTTATCACCCTCGCCGTTAGAGCAACCGGCCAAGCCCAACAAACCGGCACCGGCAATACCTGCACCGGAAGCAGCGGCAGTACCTAAGAATGAACGACGGCTTAAGCCGTTTTGTTCTAATTTTTCGTCTGACATACGACACTCCTTGGATAAAATCCGGCGGCCGATTTTTCAGACGGCCTGCCGATGAAAAACTTTCTAAGTCGGGCTGCCGATACAGCCCTCTTTTTTTATTGATAAATTACTACTTGTCGACACTGATTGCCGATTCTTTTTTAACAAACTGGACGACTTGTTCTTGGGCATTTTGCGTTGCTGCCGCATCATGCTGATCAGCTTTTGCCGCCGCTTGTTTTTGTTTTTTCTTATTCGTTGCCACTACTTGAGGACAACGCGTATCGTGATGATACATTACCTGACAATGCAGACATTGGATACATTCGTTCGGATGAATGTCGCCTTCAGGTGCGATTGCCTGTACTGGGCATTCGTGAGTACAAATCTGGCATGGGTTACCGCACATTTTATAACGGCGCAGCCAATCAAACACACGGAAGCGGCCTGGCAATGCAATACCTGCACCCAAAGGACACAGATAACGGCAGAAGAAACGTTCGATGAACAAGCCTGCAATCAGCAAAGCGGCGGCGAACAGAACAAACCACCATTCACGCATGAATTTCAAAATAATTGCAGTTTTGAAAGGCTCAATTTCAGCAAATTTTTCAGCCGTACCCAAATCGTACAGGGAAATTGCCAGCAAAGCGAAGAAAATTACATATTTAATCGCACTCAGACGGGTATGCAACAAGTGTGGCACTGTAATCTGTTTCAGACCCAATTTTTTAGCGATACGGTTGGTTAACTCTTGCAATGCACCGAAAGGGCACAGCCATCCACAGAATGTACCGCGGTTCCACAACAGCATGGTCGCCGCTGTAAAGAGCCACAGAATGAATACCAGCGGATCCATCAGGAAAAATTCCCAGTGGAACTCAGTCAAAACAGCTGAGAACAATGTCAAAGTATTCACTACCGATAATTGTGCCTGAGCATACCAGCCGATATAAAACAGCGTAAAGGTCAGGAAACAAAGACGGAATCGGTCATACCATTTTTCGTAACGGACAATCCAATCTTGGAACAGGAACACCAACAGAAGAATTGTCAAAGCAATACCGACAACCACGATTTGACCTTGTTTGGCTTTCCAAACCTGTTTCCAAAGTTGGTTGGATACGCCTTCCTCAGCTGTTGCATCTTCTGCAATACCTGTACTTTCTTCCGGAGCAGAGGCTGCCGCAGCCACCGGCTCAACCGGTGCACTAATTTCAACCGGCGGTGCTTTAGGATCGTCAACGTAATAGCCTTTTGGCAATTCATAATCCAAATCGGCAGTTACAAATGCCTTATCATTTACGCTCAATACGCGTTGAATCATCAATTGCAAACGCCATGGTTCAGCACCATCAAATTCCACACCTTCGGGGATAGTGAACCAAGAAACTTCTTTAAATGCAGGCGCACCTTCGGCGGATAAAGCAACTACACGTTCATGTTGCGCATCGGTAAAGCGGAAGCTGGTATCGCCTTGAATCATTTCAATACGGTCAAAGATACCGCCACGGACATAACCCGAACCTTTCCAAGAATAGCGACCCTCGCCGGCCACCATCACGGCTTCTTGGCCAGGTTTCAAACGTTTTTGCAGGTTGTTCCAACCGGCTTCACCTAAAAGGCTTTTACCGATGGAAGGTTGGCTGACCAAGGCAACATACAGATCAATAAATGTATCATTACCATCGCCCTGCTCTGCATGATCTGCCACACCTGCTTTACCGCTTTTCTCAAACAGTTTATTGATTTCGTCGATAGAAATATGCAGATGGCCGACGGCTTTTTGTTCCAAAAGCGCATTCCATGACAGGATATCTTGTTTGTCTTGATTGGCAACACGACGCGGACGGGTTTGAACGGCAGGCTCGGCAGACTGTTCGCCAGAAGCAGCTGACGTACCGGCTTGAACTGCTTTATCTGTACCCAAATGATATTGATGGATTACTGCTTTAACAGAGCGCTGAATACTGTCATTGATGACCATTAGGGTTACAGTCGCACCACTAATAATATCCCCTGGCGCAACACCTGGCTGAGGCGGAGTTTTGATAAAATTTAAGCCGATATATTTGTCAATGAATTTATCGACACGGGATTGCGGAATACCGATCAACATAATTGGTTCATGATGTTCAACCAATTTTGCTCCGGCAATAGTGCCATCATTAGCCAATGCAACCATCGTATCAATCGGCTTACTCGAATAACCGCGCGTATTGACCACATCAGTCGTGATATAAACCAAGCCAAGCTGCTCTTCGCCTTTATATACACGAGCAACCAAAGGCTTACCTTCCGGTTTGCCGTAGCGATCAGCACCGGGGAAAATTTCAGAAGGCTGAACTTTTGCCAAGAAATCAGGCAAGCGCTCCGCGTAAGCAGGCAGGCTTACTATCATCATAGAAAACACAGCAAAAAGCACAAGGATTCGTTTCCAAATGCCACTTAAGCACTTCATTTCAAGACAGGACATGGCTATTCCCGATATATCGATACTCTAAACACTTATATTATATGAATCATCTATCGCCAACAATTTGATTAAAATCAAGTTTACAAATCTTAAAACCAGATTCTACATACTAATAATACTTTAGAACTACATTAAATAAACCTTTTATTATTAGGCATGAAACATAGGAAAATCAACTCAATCCAAGAATCATCCCTATATTATTAACTTATTTATAATAATACTCAAAATAATTTCCAAAATTTCATTTAACATATATTAAATAGAATATAACCTGACTTAAATTTCCATAGGCCGTGTGAAAACGAATATCGAAAATACTTTAACCTGCCCCTGCAATGACAAAATATATTTCTTACAAAAACAAAAAGAGCCTGCATAAAACAGGCTCTTTTTCAGACTAATCTTAAATCAGATTAGAATTTGTGACGCAGGCCAACAGTACCAGCGGTTTTCTCGTATTTGTAGTCGCCTTTGCCTTCTTTCAACCAACCGGCAGACAACAGGGCAGAAGTACGTTTAGAGAAGTCATAGTCAGCACCAACGATAACTTGGTTGTAAGCGCTGTTCTTTTGTTTCACGCCTTCTTCTTTAACTTTGAAGCCGTGAGCGTAAGAAACACGAGGAGTTACGTTGCCGAAGCGGTAAGCAGCAGTTGCACCAACTTCAGTACGTTCGTTTTTCTTAGCACCAGCTACGTCAGCTTTGAAGCCTTCGTATTGACCTACAACAGCAACCATCAGGTTATTCGCATCATAACCAGCAGTCAGACGGTGAGCTTGGTGATCTTTGTAAGCACCAGCAGCCAAAGTAGTGTTGTGGTTGAATGCATCCAGGTAACCAGAAGTCAAGTCAGCACGTTTAGCATAAGAACCAGCGTAGCGACCGAAGAAACCAGAGTTCTCGTAGTTCAAGCCCAAGTCGTAAGATTCACGGCTTTTCACAGCGTGATCGTATTTATCGCTAGGGTTAGCATTGTCGCGAGGTTGGTATTGTACGCTTGCGCTGAAACCACCAAACACAGGAGTGTCGTAACGTACAGATACTTTACGAGTATCTACACGTTTGATTTTACCCAATTGCAGAGCGTCTGCATTAGCTGCACCAGATTCCCAAGGGTCAAAGCTATCGCTACTGTTTTTCAGAGAAGTATCCAATTTACCAGCACGAACTTTACCGAAACCGCCTTCCAAGCCCAAGAAAGATTCACGGGTCGCGAAACCAGAGTCACCACCGGCGATAGAAGTGTTTTGTTCAACTTGCCAAATAGCATTCAGGTTACTACCCAAGTGTTCGTGGCCTTTGAAGCCGATACGAGAACCATAGTCAGCAATCTCAGTAGCAGTTTTAGAAGTAGTCTTACCTTCTTTTACTTTAGAAATTTCAACGCCGGCTTTAACTTGACCGTACAGAGTCACATCAGCCATAGCTGCAACAGGCAGAGCTGCCAAAGTCAGAGCAATCAGAGATTTTTTCATTGCTGTATTCCTTTTCTATTGTGAAGAAATAACTTAAGCAGACCGGACAATCCGCTTAGGCTTACTTTATCGCTGGAATCAGCGATTCCATGACTGTCACTATAATTGTTCCTCTCTAAAAAAACAAACTTTATTCGACCAACCTCCACTACCGCAGGAACCAAATAAAGGTAGAGATAACCCGAATAATGGAAATTTATTATTTAAAATCAATGATAAATTTCTTTAAAACCAAAATTTGCATTTTTACAACACTTTATTAATTTACACATCAATCACGCTATTTTGTTGCTTTTATACCAACAATCCGCAATTAGGCCGTCTGAAAATCATTACCTAGAACGCTCATCCACTCGGGTAGAGATAGTTGCGTCACGCCAAATTCACCAGGATAGTCAACACCTGTTAAATACAGGCCATCAGACATAAAAGTTGGCGGAGCCATCAATCTACTTTTTGCGTGAAAGACCGACTCAAACTCATCTACACTGATTCTGCCGCTACCCACATACACTAATGCCCCCATAATATTGCGTACCATATGATGTAAGAATGCGTTCCCATGCAAATCAAGGCACAGATAGCGAGAAGTTCCACTAATACTTGTACTATATAGTGTCTTTACAGGGGATTTCGCCTGACATTCAGCCGCACGAAAGCTGGAGAAGTCATGTTCACCCTCCAATAAAGCAGCAGCCTGCCTCATTAGATTTAAATCTAATTTCAAATGCGTCCACCCCACCCTACCGACCAACAACGGAGAGCGAACCGGAGATGATTCCAGCAAATAACGGTAATGCCGACCATAAGCATCAAATCGGGCATTGAAATGCGGTGCAACTTTTTGTGCAAGCAATACAGCCACACCATCAGGCAAATGCGCATTGACACCACGCACCCACGCCTGCTCCGGACGGCCTACAGATGTATCAAAGTGTACGACCTGAGCAGTTGCATGCACACCCGTATCCGTCCTTCCCGCAACAATAGTATTAATTTGCTCCCCTGCTATTGAAGACAACGCCTGCTCTAAGGCCGTCTGAACAGTCGGCAAATCTCCAGCCTGTTTTTGCCAACCATAAAAACGGCTACCATCATAAGAGAGGGTCAAAGCCCAACGCTGCACGAGATGCCCTGTTGTATTTGCTTGTTCAGTCATTTCTTATACTTCTTGTAAATTGATATTGTTGCCTACGCTTAAGTAACAAAATATTAAAAAGGCGTGATCAGCACACGCCTCTCATCATGTATTTCAGACAGCCTTTATCTTCGTCCACCATAGAACTGCCATGCAATACTGTCATATCTAAAAATGGATTCGGCCCAAATCTCATTTTTTAATTTACCATAAAAAAGATGCCGTCTGAAACGGCATCTTCATTTGACTGAACACTTATGCTCCAAGTTCTTTCATCAGTTTTTGGGCTTTATATAGAATATCGCCTTCAGCCTCTTCAATCAGCGCTTGCAATGTTTCTCGAGCCGCTTCAGGATCACCGATTTCGATATACATCTTAGCCAAATCATATTTGGCTTCAAGCGGTGCAGTCATGCCGACTGATTCTGAAACAAAGCCTCTTTCTCTATTGCTTTTATCGGCAGCCACTGAAACATCTTCAGCTCCCCATTCCAATGCACCTTCTTCAATCACAAACTCAGAAGCAGCTTCTTCTTTCTCTACTTCTTCTTTGGTTTCTTGAATTTGCAAGTCTTGATCTTGCTTGACATCAAATGGCAGCACATGGCCGTCTGAATCTTCAGGGGTTTCTACCGTAAACTCAAGTGGCTCTTCATTTCTTGACTCAGAGACTTTTTTCTCTGCTGCCAAATCAAACCCAGCAAATGTATTTGCCTGCTCTTCTTTACGTTCAGGCATAACAACGGATACCGGCTGATATGGATTTTCTGGTTCAGGCTCGTACACGCTTTCCGTTGATTCGATATTGTCCCAATCAGCATGGCGACGTTGCTCCGTCTCAACATCATGCGTTACTGCACCTGAAAGAATACCTGCCTGACTATTGTCAATCTTACCCAAATCAAGTTTGACATCATCAATATTGGAAGATTCTTCTACCTCATTGATAACCACATCATCTTCGAAATCGTCTTCGATAAACAGACCGTCTTGAGTTTTTTCAGACGGCGTTACTTTAGTTGCAGCAACCACAGCAGCTGAAGCAGCAACATTTTTCTGTACAGCCTTCTCTTCATCTTTACGGCTTACAGGTGCCGCTTCCGGCTCATCTTTACGTTTACCCGCAGTTTTTAACAACAACCAAGCAGCAATAAGGGCTGCACCGCCTGCCAATAACCATTTCCATAAATTGCCGTCTGATTCGCCTTCTGTTTGCTCCGCGACAGAATCCGTGGTTGCAACAGGCTCAGAAGCCATTACGTTCTCTTGAGCATCAGAAGCCATAGCTTCTTGAATATCGGACGCAGGAACAATCGATGCGGCATTTTCATTAACAGCTGCAGATGCTGCTTGTTCTGTTTGTTCAGCTGAAGCTTGTTTCACTTCTTCCTGCTGCTGTGTATTTACGCCAGCATCTTTAACCTGGGCTTCAGTTTGAGCCTCAGGCTGAACAACAGGTTTTTCAGTTTTAGCTTCTGTTGCATTGGCGGCTTCTTTGCCTTTCTCTGTCGCTGTATTGGTTTTAACAGGAGCAGAAGCAGCCAAGCGTTGCAATTCGCTACGGTTTGGAATATTCAGCACTTTACCTGCCAACATACGGTTGGCATTATTATCGATAAACACATCCGGGTTGGCATTTACCAAAGCCTGAATGGTTTGATCCAGGGTCATACCTTGCGGACGGATGCTCGACGCAATGGCAATCAGGGTTTCACCCGTACGCACCAAATGCTGTCTGCCTGAACGTGAGGCCGTGTCGTTTTTAGCAGAGGCCGTCTGAACTTGTTTTTTCTCAGCCTTACGCTGTACATCCTTACGCGCTTGAGCTGCCTGATTACCTGCTGCTTTATTGTTTTTAGTTGCAGGCTGTTGGGCATTGCGTGTCGGCTCGGAGGATTGAGATTCAGTAGCCGGACGGGTACGAACAGATGCAGCATCTTTAGAATCATATCCGGCCGGATCGATAATAGCGGTGTATTCACGCGATTGCGCACCAACACCTACTTGGAAAACCAAAACAGGATCTTTGATGGCTTTAGAAGAGCGGATGGTAACGACTGCCTTATCGCCTGATTTGCGTACCGCTGCACGCAAATTGCCATTTGAAATAGTAGCCTTACCGCCATTAAGCAGAGCCTGAGCTTCCTCTCCAGTTACAGTGATACTGCCTGTAAAAGGCTCACCCAAATGAGATTGAACATTCAAGCCGCCCAAACCTGCAGAGGCACTGAGCGATGTCATTAAAGCGATAGAAGCTGTAATTAATTTAATATTGTGATGTTTTTTCAAAACTGATCCCCTGTTCGGAAATTATGGTACTGACCAATGTGCGCGCATTTAACCATATATTTACTAGATATTACGTCATGATATATTTTTAACCCATTCCTGCCAAGCAATAGAGGCTATTCAGCCTAAAAATCCTTAGCAAATCTATTACTTTTGCATGCTTGTGTTTCTTTTTTACAAATTCCGCCAACCCAAAACAAATATTTCATATGGATATATGTGGTATTAAAGTCATAGGGAAAGGTGCAAAAAAACACATCTCCCTGTATGATTAGCATTTACTCAATTAGTTTCATCATTAATATATGAAGGTTTTGAGCGACTTATTCGCCGTATTCTTATTTTTCATCACATACATCATCACCAAAGACATGATTGCCGCAACGACTGTTGCGGTTATAGTCGGTATTGCCCAAGCTGCGCTGACCTTTTGGAAACACCGCAAGCTGGACACCATGCAATGGATCAGCCTGATTTTAATTGTCTTTTTTGGCGGTGCAACGATTCTGCTGAAAGACAACCGCTTTATCATGTGGAAACCGACCGTTCTGTTTTGGATCGGCGCAATCGTCATGCTGTTTAGCCACCTTGCCGGTAAAAACGGGCTTAAAGCCGTCATGGGCAAAGAAATGCAGCTCCCTGATTTTGCATGGACACGCCTGACTTATGCATGGATTGGCTTCCTGATTTTTATGGGTGCGGCCAACCTCTTTGTCTTTACGTATTTTCCAGACCAATGGGTCAATTACAAACTGTTCGGCACATTGGGTTTCACAATCATTTTTTCCATCGCACAGGGCATGTATCTGATGCGTTTCCAGTCTAAGGAGGATCAATAATGGAATATTTTATGCTTTTGGCTACTGATGCCGAAGATGTCCACGAAGCACGCATGGCAGCACGCCCTGCTCATTTAGCACGCTTGGAAGAATTGAAAGCGCAAGGCCGTCTGCTGACTGCCGGCCCCAATCCTCTACCAGACAATCCGGAACGCGTTTCCGGCAGCCTGATCGTGGCTCAATTTGAATCTTTGGACGCTGCACAAGAATGGGCTGAACAAGACCCTTACGTCGATGCCGGCGTATACGCAGAAGTATTGATTAAACCCTTTAAAGCCGTATTCAAATGAGCAATATGCGTCAAATTATCGAGGAACGCCTGCAGGCGCTTGAGCCTGAGTTCTTCGATCTTGAAGATGAAAGCCACCTGCACGCCGGCCATGCCGGCAATAAAGGCGGCGGGCATTACGCTATAGTGGTGGTCAGCAACGCATTTGAGAACATTGGCCGCCTCCAGCGGCAACGTATGATTAAGCAGCTTTTGCAGGACTTGTTTTCAGACGGCCTGATTCATGCACTCAGTATCAAAGCGGCCACGCCGGACGAATACTTCCATTAAGATTACTACTCAAACTTTGATTTCTAATCATTAATTCACTTCCAATCATTAATTTAAAAGAGAAATACGATGAAAAAAACCTACTTTGCTTCAACCTTGATGCTTGCCCTGACTTCCGGTACCCTGTTTGCCCAAGCTTTGGTTACCGTCAACGGTCAAGCCATCGACAGCAGTGTTATCGATGACCAAGTTGCTTCCATACGCGCCAGCAACCCGAACGTTCAAGACACTCCCGAATTGCGTCAAATGCTGACTGAACGCCAAGTTATCAGCACTGTGGTTACCCAAGAAGCTAAAAAATTAAAACTGGATCAAAGCGCTGAATTCAAAGCTGCATTGGAGCAAGCGCGTGCCGATGCCGCCAAGCAAGGTGCAGATAAAAAAGCCACATTCAAAACCGAATGGGCAGTTTTCGAAAATGATTTGTTAGGCCAAGCGTTCGCGGCACATATCGTCCGTCAATATCCTGTCCAAGAAAAAGACGTCAAAGCCGCTTACAACGACTTCAGCAACTTCTATAAAGGTACTCAGGAAGTCCAACTGGGCGAAATCTTAACCGACAGCAGCAATGCCCAAAAAGCCATTGCCGATTTGGACGCGAAAAAAAGCTTTGTTTCGGTATTGAACCAATACTCAATTGATGAAGCAGCCAAAAAAGCCGGCGGTATCCCTAAAGCTTATGTTCCGCTCAAAGATTTGCAAGAATCAGCACCTCCGCTTTATGCAGCCGTCAAAGACCTGAAAAAAGGCGCGTACACTAAAACGCCGCTACAAAACGGTAATCTGTACGCCGTTTTCTACGTCAATGACCGTCGCAACGTTACCGTACCTTCTTACGAAGCCGCTAAAAACGAGATTGGCAGCGACTTACAGGCAGCCCGTGTTGATGCGGCCATTCAATCATTGCTGAAAAAAGCCAGCATCAAAGTCAACAAATAATATAACGTGCCCGCCGTGATAGCGGCGGGCAATAAGGAACTCACATGAACATCAAGCCCAAAACTGCCGTTTTGGCTATCCTCGCCCTATCGACGATCGGTTTGGCAACCGCCAAAGCACCTGATATCGATCCCGCCCGCATCGACAGCATGGTTGCCGAAGTATTGAGACAGGCCGACCAGCATCCCAACCAAACTGCCAAACCCGATGGTCAGGCAATCCGCAAAGATGTGGTTACACGCTTGCAGACTTTGGAAATCTTGAAAAATGAAGCCTTCAAAGCTGGTTTGGACAAAGATGCGGAAGTACAGAATCAATTCAAAAACGTTGAAGCTGAGTTCTATGCTAACCAATACGCTGCTTATCTAGAACGTCAAACCGCAGTTGACGATGCCGAGTTGCGCCGTTTCTACGACCAGCAAACACGCATTATCAAGCTGCAACAAGTCAGCTTTGCCTCAGCCGACGAAGTACGCGCCGCGCAAGAACTGCTGCTCAAAGGCTTGTCATTCGAAGAGCTGATGAAGCGCTATCCTAACCCAGAACAAGAATTTGACGGCTTCATTTCTCCGCAACAGCTTCCTCCCCAACTGGCCGTTGCTTTTGCCGACATGAACCGAGGCGATGTAACGCATGAGCCGGTTGTAATAGGAAACCGTTTTTACCTGTTTAAACTCAGTGCAGTAGAACGCGATCCTAAAGCCAAACCTTTCGAACTGGTGCGTAATCAGCTTGCCCAAGCTGTCAAACGACAAAAAGTCGAGAATCAGATCGAACGTATCTTGAAAGACAACGGCATTAATCCGTAAATTGATTCAATAGTTTCAGGCCGTCTGAAACCATATTTGAACCCAGAGGGCGTATCTTGCGCCCTTTTTCTACAACTCCTTGTATTAACAAAACATTATGCGTGCTGTCATTCAAAAGGTTACCCAAGCCAAAGTTGATGTTTTGTCCGAAGATTCCCGAGAAACCTGCGGCGAAATCAACAACGGATTTATGATATTGCTCGGCGTTACACATACCGATACAGAAGCGGACGCCAAATACATTGCGGATAAAACCGCCAACCTGCGTATCTTTGAAGATGAAAACGGCAAATTAAATTTATCGCTCAAAGATGTCGGCGGCTCGATATTGCTGGTTTCCCAGTTTACCCTTTACGCCGATGCGCGCAGCGGCCGCCGCCCATCTTTCTCCAATGCCGCGCCCGCAGAACAAGCCGATAAGCTTTATCAATACACCGCACAACTTCTACGTGAACATGGCTTGACTGTCGAAACCGGCAGATTCCAAACCCATATGCAGGTTTCCCTTTGCAATGACGGGCCGGTTACCTTATTGCTTGACTCGCAAAAAACATTCTAAATCCCATCAAAAAAGGCCGTCTGAAATATTTCAGACGGCCTTTCCATTTCTGATCATTACTAAATCAAGCATTGCGCTTTCACCCAGTTCACAATATCTGCCTCAACGGCTTCAGGCGAACCCGGATTATCGATTTTGACACCGTACTCATCCGCACCCAGCTCTTCCAAAATCTCCAGCTGCGAATCCAGCATTCCGGCTTTCATATAGTGCCCCTGACGCGACAGCATACGTTCAAGATTGATTGCTTGAGGTGGAGTCAGATGGATAAAAGCCACCTTCCCTTCCGCACCACGCAGAATATCGCGATAGTGATGCTTGAGTGCGGAACACGTAACGATGGAATACTTTTCCCCGTTTTTTGCCTGCTCCGTCATCCAGTCACGCAAATTGCCCAGCCAAGGATAGCGGTCTTCGTCCGTCAACGGAATACCGGCACCCATTTTGCCGCGGTTGGCTTGGGTATGAAAATCGTCGCCTTCGGCATACGGGCATTGGTTGAGGTGTTTTTGCAAAGACAGCGCGGCAGTGGTTTTACCGCAACCGCACACGCCCATCATGACAAAATGTGTCGTCATTTTTCTACTCCTTGTTTATCTAGATTTTAACGGTATTTAAAAAAGGGCGGATTGTGTTATCTCAAAAACACTATCCACCCGTTCTTCCGATTAAACCAAAACAAACAACACTGACGACAAAGCAAAACCGATGAGTGCGATCAGTGTTTGGTTGACCGTCCATGTCTTCAAGGTCGTCGGTACATCCATATTCAACAGACGGCCGACAAGCCAGAAACCGGAGTCGTTAAAGTGGCTGCAACCAACGGAGCCTGCCGCCGTAGCTAATACTACGCAAGTAATCTGCCAATCGCTGAAGCCTGCCGCTGCAACGGCCGGTGCCATCAACGCGGCAGCGGTAGTCAGGGCAACAGTCGCAGAACCTTGTGCAATACGCAAAGCCAAAGCCACCAAGAAACAGCCCAGTAAAACAGGAATACCCAAGTCAGCCATGCTGTCAGCCAAAGCCTTACCGATACCGGAGGCACGCAACACGCCGCCGAACATACCGCCCGCACCGGTAATCAAAATGACCGAGCAAACCGGGCCCAATGCGCCATCGATGGTTTTCTCCAATGCACTGGCTTTTTCACCACGTTTACTGCCCAATACATACAGGGCTACCAAAACAGAAATCAGCAAAGCAATCGGTGTCGAACCGATCATTCGTCCAAATTGCACCCAACCTTCGTCTGCGCTGACGACTTTTTCACTGATCAAAGTAGACAAACCGGTATTTAAGAAAATCAACAGCATAGGAATCAGCATAATACCGACAACAGTAGATGCTTTTGCAGGCGCTTTCGGTTGGTCGTTATCTTGCGTACCGCCGCTGAGCAGATCAGGAACGGGCACATGGATGCTGCAGCCCAAAATCTTACCCAATAAATAGCCGCTGAAATACCAAGTAATCAAGGTAACAGGCAAACCCAAAATCAGCAGTTGACCAATATTTGCGCCATAAAATTCAGAAGCTGCAATCGGGCCGGGATGTGGTGGCAGGAAGACGTGCATGACCGAAAATGCGCCAATAGATGCCAACGCATAGGGCAAAACAGTTTGCTTCATGCGGCGTGCCGTTGCAAACACAATCGGCAACATCACCACCAAGCCGGCATCAAAGAAAATCGGGAAACCGAAAATCAAAGAAGCCACGCCTAAAGCAAATGGTGCACGATTCTCACCAAAAATCCGAATCAGCGCATCTGCCAAAGACTGAGCACCACCGGAAGTTTCTACCAAACGGCCGAGCATTGCGCCCAAACCGACCAGCAACGCCACGCTGCCGAGCGTACCGCCAAAGTTTTTGACTAACACATCATTGACGATACTGCCCATAGGTAGGCCTGTTACGATAGCAGTCAGCAGGCTGACCAATACCAACGTCAGCAAGGCATGAACGCGCAGTTTTACAATCAAAATCAAGATAAGCAAAATCGCTGCCGCAGCAATACCGAGCAAAGTGCCGGCACTCAACGTTTGAGTCCAACCATCCATTTTGAAGCCTTTCTCTGTAAGAAAAATACAAATTTATTAATGTTTTTTAACATGAATGAATACGATAACACATTTATCCATGAAATCGTACGGCTGAATCCGGCCAAAATATAAGCACCTATTTTTCCAAACCCTTTTTGTAAGATGCTTGAAAAATAAGGAGGACAAAGAAAAACAAGAACAATAAAAAGGCCGTCTGAAAAGTAGTTTTTTTTCAGACGGCCTGACATTATGCTTCTCAATAAGATAGAAACAGATGGCTTTTTCAATGATCTGAAACCAAGCCCCTCGGTTATACCTGGGTAAAAATTACCTCGTTTTCCAAACGTGATTTCGGCAATTTGGCATTAAAATCATCTTCAGCACGATAGCCAAATGCGACAACGGCAACAGCACGATAACCTTTTTCAGCCAAACCAAATTCTTGATCCAAAACAGTCATATCCACTCCTTCCAACGGAACGGCATCCACCCCCAAGGCCGCAGCGGCAAACAGGGTAAAGCCCAAATTAATATGAACTTGTCTCGACAACCATTGGGTTTCGTCTTGCATTTGGTTACGGTGGATACCCAAGAAAGTGCGGCGCGCATTATCGCCCATTTGCTTATTTTCAGCCGTAGCAAAACGTCCGTCTTTATCTTCCTGTTCCAACACGCCTGCCAAATAGTCATCATCGGCATGCACCCGTGCCGCAAATACGATTACATGTGAAGCGTTGATGATTTTGGGCAGGTTGTACGGAAAATTTTCTGCAGATTTGGCTACCCGTGCCTTACCTGCTTCATTATCTGTAATCACAAAATGCCAAGGTTGGATATTGACGCTGGAAGGACTGTAGCGCAGTGCTGCTTCGATTTGGGCAAAATCTTCGGTTGAAATTTTTTTGGAGGCATCAAAAGATTTGGTGCTGTAACGTTTTTGTACAATTTCCTGAACATTCATCATGTTGCTCCTTAAAATTTAAAACTATCATAAACACAAAGGCCGTCTGAAAAGTCCTTCAGACGGCCTTTATTCTCAAATTTCCGCCGGCGGCTGCGGTGTATTCTCATCTTCCTGCTGCGTTTTGGCCTTGGCAAAACGGCTGAACCAAATGCCGGCTTCGTAGAGCAGAATCAGCGGAACGGCAAGCAGGGTTTGGGAAATTACGTCAGGCGGCGTAATGATTGCGGCCACGATAAACGCACCCACGATAACATACGGACGGGCGTTCTTAAGCTGAGCGGTCGAAACAAGGCCCATTTTTGCAAGCAACACCACAACAACGGGCACTTCAAACGTCGTACCGAATGCGACAAACATACCCAAAATAAAGGACAAGTATTTGTCGATATCGGTCGCCATATTGACGCCGACAGGGGTTACACCGGCCAAGAATTTGAAAATAACGGGAAATACCAAAAAATAGGCAAACGCCATACCGACAAAGAAAAGCGTCACGCTGGACAACACCAGCGGCGTAATCAAACGCTTTTCGTTTTGGTATAAAGCCGGGGCGACAAACGCCCAGACTTGATACAGCGTGTGCGGCAACGACAGCAGAAACGCCGCCATCAAGGTAACCTTTACCGGCACAAAAAACGGCGCGATCACATCGGTCGCAATCATACTGGTATCTTTAGGCAGATTGGCCATCAATGGTTCGGCAACAAAAGTATAGAGCTGCTGGGCAAACGGCATCATGCCCAAGAAGCAGACGACGATACCGATGACGATCCACATCATGCGGCGGCGCAGCTCGAGAAGATGCTCGATAAGCGGTTGGACGGGTTGTTCGTGTTGAGGTTCGGACACCGGTTGACTCACTTTTTACTTACGGACGCGCAGTTTGGGTTTGGCGTGGAATTTCGGGCGCATATCGCGCTTGCGGCTCATCGCCTGCTTACGCAGAGATGTCGTATGCAGTGGAGGAACATCAGCAACAGGGGCGTCGACATAGCTGACTTCGACCGCCTGAGTGGGTGAAACCGATGCGGTCAAATACTCACGCCAAGCTCGGTCTTGCTCGGACTCGGCATTTTCAGCCCCGACAGGTTCTTGGGTTTGCGTTGTCCCACCTCCCTCAGGAACTTGGGCCGCACTTTCATTTTCAGTACTGCTTGGCGCCAGATCAGGCAAAGGATTGCCCAACTCATCCACACCAAAATCGGCAGGCGTTTTCTGCTCAGGCAGGCGTTCCCACGGCTTGAGGCCGTCTGAAATATCGCTCAGATTTTTTTGTGCATCGTTGCCCAAGTCTTTGATACCGTCGCGAAACTCGGATGCGGCGGTTTCAAATTCCTGCTTCACCTTGCGCAATTCGTCCAACTCAGCCTGAGTGTTGAGCTCCTGCTTGACGTTGTTGACGAATCCTTGCAATTTGCCGACTAAACGCCCGGCCGTGCGCGCGGCTTGTGGCAGACGTTCGGGGCCAAGCACTATTAGGGCGACAACGCCGACCAGCAGCAATTCGCCCAAACCGAAATCAAACATGGATTATGCTTTGTCTTCGTCTTTTTTGTGTTCGATGACTTCATCTTTTTTGGCATCTTTGCCGTCTGTACCTTCGTTCAGGCCTTGTTTGAAGTCATGCACTGCACCGCCGAGGTCTTTGCCGACGTTGCGCAATTTTTTGGTACCGAATACCAAAACGACGATAATCAGTACGATAATCCAATGCCAGAGAGAGAAGCTACCCATGATAAATCCTTGAATTTGTTTAATTTAAAAAGAGATAATAATTATGCGGGCGTACCCATGATATGGATATGCAGGTGGAAGACTTCCTGTCCACCGCCTTTACCTGTGTTGATCAGGGTTTTAAAACCGTCGGTCAAACCTGCCTCATGGGCAATTTGAGGAACTTTCAACATCATTTTGCCCAATAGAGTTTGATGTTCGGCAGTGGCGTGTGCCAGTGAATCGAAGTGTACTTTCGGAATAAGCAACAGATGTACCGGCGCGGCAGGACGAATGTCTTTGAAACAAAGCATCTCATCATCTTCGTAAACAGTTTGTGCCGGAATATCTTTGGTTGCAATTTTGCAGAAAATACAATTATCCATAATGGCTCCAATGGCCGTCTGAAAACGGGCGTAACGGGTTTCAACCCAAAAAGTGAAATCGTTTTGCCCCAAGAGACGGATTCTGAAACAGGTCAAATACGGGATTGTAATATAAATTCAAGATTCTTTGCGAGAAGCTTTTTCCACTAGTCCCGACAAACCTTGACGGCGCGCAAGCTCGTTTACTACATCTTCGGCACGCAATCCGTGATGCGCCAATAAAACCATGGTATGAAACCACAAATCCGCCACTTCGTAAACCAAATGTTCGCCACCGCCATCTTTAGAGGCCATCAAGGTTTCACCCGCTTCCTCAATGACTTTTTTCAGAATCTTGTCTTCGCCTTTGTGTAGCAGTTGGGCGACATAAGAAGCATCGGGATCGCCGCCTTTGCGCGAATCGATGACGTTTTGAATTTGGGTAAGGATAGTATCGGTCATGGTCGGTTTCTCTTATTTTCTTTCAGACGGCCTTAAGGATTTTTATGTCCGTAAATCGCCTCTTCGTCTTTCAACACGGCATCGACTGTCTGCCATGCGCCGTCTTGCCAAACTTTGTAAAAACAGCTTTCGCGCCCAGTATGACAGGCAATGCCGCCGTTTTGTTCAATCAGCATGACCACAGCGTCGCCATCGCAATCTAGGCGTAATTCGTGTACTTTTTGCGTATGTCCGGACTCTTCGCCCTTCATCCATTGTTTCTGGCGGGAACGGCTGTAATAGTGGGCAAACCCGGTTTCCACGGTTTTTTGCAGGGCCTCAGCGTTCATCCAGGCAACCATCAGCACACGGCGTGTCTGCCAATCTTGGGCAATCGCGCAAACCAAACCTTTTTCATCAAATTTTACGGCATTCAGCAGCGTTTCGTTTATGTTCGACATTCGCGTCTTTCTCCCATATTTTCAGACGGCCTTTGGATAGCAATCATAAACGCACTTCGATTCCTGCTTCGCGCATGGCCAGTTTCGCTTCACGGATACTCGCTTCGCCAAAGTGGAAAATACTGGCGGCCAATACCGCATCTGCCTTCCCGTCCTTAATGCCGTCCACCAAGTGTTGAACAGAACCGACGCCGCCGGAAGCAATGACCGGAATATCGACCGCTTCGCTGACCGCGCGTGTCAAAGGCAGGTTGAAACCTTGTTTGGTACCGTCCCGGTCCATGCTGGTCAGCAAAATCTCGCCCGCACCGCGCTGCTGCATTTCGACAGCCCATTCCACCGCATCCAAACCGGTCGGATTACGTCCTCCGTGGGTAAAGATTTCCCAACGGGTGTTTTCAGGGTTGACCGCTTTGGCATCGACAGCAACGACAATCGCCTGAGAACCAAAAAAACCGGCCGCTTCGTTGACCAAATCAGGATTGGTTACGGCAGCCGTATTGATGCTGGCCTTATCGGCACCGGCATTAAGCAGACGACGGATATCGGCAACCGTACGCACACCGCCGCCAACGGTCAATGGAATAAAAACTTGTGATGCAACTGCCTCAATAACGTGCAAAATAGTGTCGCGATTGTCGCTGGAGGCAGTGATGTCCAAAAAGGTCAACTCATCCGCGCCTTCATCGTTGTAGCGTTTGGCAACATCAACCGGATTGCCTGCATCGCGTAAACCCAAAAAGTTGACACCTTTTACCACGCGACCGTCTTTTACATCCAGACAAGGAATAATTCGTTTTGCCAATGCCATACTCAATACCTCTTATCCGTTATCAGGCCGTCTGAAACCGTCAGGCCAAAAATTTGCTCAACCAATCCGGCAAATGTTGCAACAGCTGAAAATAACCAATACCGGCTATCATCGCCAAGACGCAGGAAATAATGAAATTGCTGTCGATGCGGCCGACGATGGAAAAAATCAAACCGGCAAATGCCCATATTATCCCGTTGAAAATCATCCAATAGGTATCGATAATCGGCAAATCAAACGCCGTCAGCTGCCGCAATATCACTGCAATCAGTGTAAACCACAAACTTTCACTTAGTGGATACACTTCGCGGTCGGATGACCAGATAATCCAAAAACCCAAAACAAACGCTTCAAGCATACTAATCCCTTAATAAAATATCGATTGGGTTGTTTTTATAATTATTTCAAAAAGATATAAACCCATGACCTATACAGGCACTCCCTTTGAGTGCATTTTTGTGTGCTGCGTCAGCCGCTGCGTTTTAATGGCCTGAAAGGTCTTATCCGCATAATCCGACACACTTAAGCCAAAGAATCGGCCAGTTTTTGTGCCTGTGCGAAATCAATACTTCCCTCATAAATTGCGCGGCCGGTAATCGCACCGCTCACACCCTCTTTTTCAACGGCACACAATGCGTGGATATCGTCCAAATTCGTCAAGCCGCCGGAAGCAATAATCGGGATATTTACTGATTGAGCCAATTTGACGGTAGCCTCGATATTCACGCCACTCATCATGCCGTCGCGGCCGATATCGGTATAAATAATGCTGTTGACCCCATCGTCTTCAAAACGCTTGGCCAAATCGACTACATGATGCTCCGTTACCGTTGCCCAACCGTCTATCGCCACCATACCATCTTTGGCATCCAAGCCGACGATAATCTGCCCCGAAAAGGCCTTACATGCTTCGCGCACAAATTCAGGATTTTTTACCGCGGCCGTGCCGATAATCACATCGGTCAGCCCCAAATCCAAATATTTTTCAATGGTGCCCAAATCACGGATACCGCCGCCAAGCTGTACCGGAATATCTTTGGCTACGGCGGCCAAAATTTCTTTAATCGCCGGAAAATTTTGAGGAACGCCTGCGAATGCGCCGTTCAAATCAACCAAATGCAAGCGGCGTGCGCCTTGATTGCGCCAATGCAAAGCCATCTCTGCCGGCGAATCGGAAAACACCGTCGCCTGCTCCATCAAACCTTGTTTTAAGCGAACACAGCGTCCTTCTTTCAAATCAATGGCAGGTATCAACAGCATTTTTTTCTCCTCTATTCAATTTCAGTATATTTTACACAAATTAGCGATTTTTAGCAGATTTATGTTAAAAGCCTCAAATCTGCCAATTTAAAAAATTACGCAGCAGCAGCAATCCTGCCTGATGGCTTTTTTCTGTGTGAAACTGTGTGGCAAACACATTATCCTTACCGACAATGCAGGCAAATTCATTCGGATATTCGCTGACGCTTAAAACAATCTCTTCATTTTTCGGTGCAAAATAATAGCTGTGAACAAAATAAAAATACTCGTTCTGCCCAATGTCTTGAAATAAAGGATGAGGACGGGTTTGGCGCACTGTATTCCAACCCATATGCGGCACTTTCAAACGGCCTCCTTGCGCATCGGTTTGATTGGGCAAAAACCGTTTTACTTGCCCTTCAAACCAGCCCAAACCATCTGTATCGCCCTCTGCGCTGTGTTCAAACAATAATTGCGCACCTACGCAAATTCCAAAAAATGGCTTGTTTTTCAGGCCGTCTGAAACCGCCTCGCCCAAACCGCTTGCCTTCAGCGCCGACATACAATCCGGCATGGCGCCCTGCCCCGGAAAGATAACCTTATCTGCCGCCATCACCTCTTCGGGCCGCGAAGTCAGATAAACCTCGGCATTTTGATTGGACAAGGCCTGCGCCGCCTGAACAGATTTCAATACTGAGTGCAGGTTTCCCATTCCATAATCGACAATCGCTACTTTCATTGCTTCTCCTCAGGCCGTCTGAAAACATTTAATGATTAATATAATAATAAGAATGATTGTAGCAAAAGATGGTTTAAAACAAAATATTGCCACCATACAAGACAAATAATAAAAGGCCGTCTGAAATCCCGATCGGTTTCAGACGGCCTTTATTCATTCACACGATGCCTTATTCTTCAGACGCGGCTTCCGCTTCTTCTTGAACAGATTCTTCACTCAGCGTGCCTTTGGTAGAAGGTGTTTGACCCATCATGCGCGGATCGTATTCGACCGCCATGCGCAAGGCGCGGCCGAAGGCTTTAAAAACGGTCTCGGCTTGATGATGTGCATTACGGCCGCTCAAATTATCGATGTGCAAGGTCATCATACTGTGATTCACAAGGCCGTGGAAAAATTCTTCAAACAAATCAACATCAAAACGGCCAATCAGGGCGCGGGTAAAGTCGATGTTATACACCAAACCAGGACGGCCGGAAAGATCGATGACCACGCGGCTCAACGCTTCATCCAGCGGAACATAGGCATGACCGTAACGGGTAATGCCGGCTTTATTGCCAAGCGCCTGTTTCAAGGCCTGACCCACCACGATACCGATGTCTTCAACCGTGTGATGGTCGTCAATGTGCAAATCGCCTTTACAGGTAATATCCAAGTCAATCAAACCATGGCGCGCCACTTGGGCAAGCATGTGTTCAAGGAAAGGAACGCCGGTATCCAAGCGGTATTTACCGGTACCGTCAAGATTGAGGCTGACGGTGATTTGGGTTTCGCAGGTATTGCGGGTAACGGTAACAAAACGGTCTTCGTTTGAAACACCAGCTTCGACTGCTTCGACAGTTTGTTTTTCCAAACGCGCCGCTTCAACCGCTGCTGCTTTTTCTTGGTCTTTGCTGTGGTCACGGTTCAACCAGCCTTTGCGTTTGTGCATGCCGGATTCCAACTTCGCAGCCAAGCTCGGACGAATGCCGCGCGCAGACTCATCGCCTGCTTGTTGTTCCAAACGGCGTTTGAGTTGAGACAAAGAGGCAGAGTTTTCATAACCGCATGCGCGTGCAAGCTTGGTTAATGAGCCGGCTTCTTCAACCAGTAACAGAAAATTGGTCAAATGCAGTTGAGCTTTGTTCATGATGGTAGTTTCCTTGGAATCAAAGATTAGGGTAAAGGTTTTTAATAACGGCTAAGATGGCATCATTTTGCGCTGCCGAGCCTATGGTTATGCGGACACACTGATCCAAAAGCGGATGGCTGCCATGCAGTTTTTTAATCAGTATGCGGTTTTGCTTCAATGTTTCAAACAACTCGTTCGCATCAGGAACGCGAACGGTAATAAAGTTGGCTTCGCTCGGAAAAACTTCTAAACGGTTTAATTTCAACAATTCATTCATCACGCTCGAACGCTCGTTTTTTAATGTATCAATGTTTTGCTGAATGATTTGATGATGTTTCAATGAAAATTTTGCTGCCGCCAAACTTAATTGGTTCATATTGTAAGGCGGAAGGATTTTGGCCAGTTCACCCATAATACTTGGACTTGCCGCTGCATCCCCCACCCGCAAGCCGGCAAAGCCGATTTTACTGATGGTGCGCATTACGACCAGATTTTCGACCTCTCCCGCCCACGGAAGGAAGCTGTCATGATGAAACGCGCCATATGCCTCATCGACAACCACAATGCCGGTAGCGGCACGAATAACCGCCTCCACTTCTTCTCGCTTAAAGCACACGCCGGTAGGATTATTGGGATAGGCAATAAAAATTAATGACGGCTGATGTTGCTCAATCGCAGACAAAACGGCAGGAAGATTTAAAGAGAAATCCGGATTTAAGGGAACACCGACATATTCCATGCCATAAAGCGCGGCATTATGACGATACATAACGAAACTTGGCTCAATACCCAATACACGCGCATTTGGTTTGGCAACCAGCATAGTCAAAAACTGGATAAGCTCGTCTGAGCCGTTGCCCAATACGATTTCCGCCTTATCGGGAATACCGAAAACCTCCCTCAATTCTTCATAAATACCGCTCTTAGCAGTATGGGGATACAAATGAATCGGCGCCTGCTTTGCCAAGTCCGCCCATTCTGACAATAAAGATTCATACCCAGCGAAAGGGTGATGCGGACACTCCATAGCGTCCAACTTAATAAAACCTTCCGGCAAATCGGCAACCTGATAGGCTGTCATTACTTTAATATCATCACGGATAACATCAGCAACGCGATTCATGGTTTTCTATCCTCCTGAGATAAAGTATTTATAATAGTAGCACAATCTTTATTAGATATATATATTAATAAGACTATAAAACGAGATAAAGTTTCATTCGTTTGAAGAAAAAACAATAAATCCTTTCTTCAGCATCTTTAAGTAATATTCTTGGCTTACCACGCCTTTTTAGCGGTATAATTTTAAGTTTTCCAGTACAGCTTACGCCCTCAATATTGTGAACAATACACGCTCCCCATTACCTTATCTTGCAACTTCCATAAGCCTTATCCTGCTGATTCTGCTTTCCTTGTCGTGGGAATTGTGGATCGCTCCATTGCGCGAAGGCGGCTCATGGTTGGCACTGAAAGCCCTGCCTTTGTGCTTGCCGTTGACCGGCATTTTGAAAAAACGCATCTACACTTATCAATACAGCTCCATGCTGATTCTGATTTACTTTGCCGAAGCCTGTATGCGCCTGGCAGACACGGCTCTCGCCAGCCGGATTTGCGCCGCCGTTTCCGTATTATTGTGCATTGCCTTTTTCCTCGGCTGCCTTGCATTTATCAAACAACAAAAACACACATCAAAATGACCTACCACACTCTTTCAGACGGCCTGACTGAATCTTCAGTAAAAACCTTTTGGCCTTTATGGCTCAGTTTTCTTTGGATTTGCGCCGTCCCTTTTCTCTCGCTCTACCGAGTCGGTCCACTGCCCAGCTTTTATTTGGAAGCCATCTCACTAAGCGGCTCATTGGTACTGACTTTGATTAGCGCACACAAAAGTCTGCTGAATATCCGCCTTCCTGCACTCAGTATCGGCTTGTTTGCCATGGCCGCATTTTGGTCGCTCCAAGCGCGCCTCATGTATTCCACCTACCCCGGCATGAGCGATATTACCGCCTGGACCTTTGTTATTTTGGCACTGGGCGCATGGTCGGTGCGGGGCTGGGTAGCAGCTTACGGACAGGAACGCGTCGTCAGCATCTTTGCTTGGTCTTTATTGATAGGTGCAACCATACAGGCCGTCATCGTCTGGCTGCAATTTAAAGGCTGGTCTAACGTAGAGTGGTTGAACGGCATCATTGCCCGAAGCAGCGGTACCGTAAACGGCCAACTCGGCCAGCGCAATCATTTGGGACATTATTTAATGTGGGGCATTTTGGCGGCATCCTATTTATGGACGGCGCGCAAAATGTCCAATACAGCAGGTTTTCTGTTTGTATTGGCATTGACTGCGACCCTCGGCCTTGTCAACTCGCGCACCATCTTAGGCTACATTGCCGCCCTATTCCTGATTACGCCGTTATGGTTTTGGCGTACCCGTTTCCAACACAAACGCGCACTGTGCATTTTCCTTCTGACCGCCATCCTGGCCGCCGCTTTCCAATTCGGCATGGGCAGCCTGTTGGATTTGTTTGGCAACATCAAATACGAAACCGCCGTCGAACGCGCAGGCACCAGCGGTTTTGAAGGCTCCATGCGCCAAATCGAATGGAGCAAGGCATGGATTGCCTTTCAATCCGCACCTTGGTTCGGTCACGGCTGGAACAGCTTTGCCCAGCAAACCTTTCTGATCAATGCCCAGCAACAATATTTCCCCAACAATATCCTCGGCGTACTGTTTACCCATTCGCACAATATCGTCATGCAGTTGCTGTCCGAAATGGGCATTGCCGGCACCTTGCTGGCAACCTTAACCCTGCTTGCAGCCGTATGGCGGCTATCGGGACGCAACCAAATGCCAGCTTCCCTGTTTTTACTGACTGCCGCCGCCGTCAGCCTCTGCCACAGCATGCTTGAATATCCACTTTGGTATATCTACTTCCTCACCGTATTCAGCCTGATTCTGTCGTTGACACCCTCTTATCCGAAAGATGTTTCAGACGGCCTTTTATCTACCCGAATCAGACAATGGGCAGGCGGTATAGCTGCTTTATCGATTTTAATCGGCATGGCAAACCTCAGCTGGGAATATCAAAATCTGACCCAATATAGCCGTGTAGAGAAAACCGATGATCAGCAAACGGTTCAAAACAAAATCGACGGCTTGCAACAACTTTCCAAAGAAAGCCCCATGCTTGCCTATTACGCCGATTTGAGCTTGAGCAAACGTGCAGACCCGACCGATGCTTACATCCGTCCGTGGGCAGAAGAAGCCGCACTCAAAGCCCTGAACTACCGCCCCTACTCCAGCGCCTACCAAGTCGGCCTTTACCTCTACCGGCAAGGCAAAAAAGAAGAAGGTGCGCAATGGATGCAGGCAATGCAATATTATTATCCTTATATGATGTATTTCTACGCCGACAAAATACGCAGCCACCCGGCATTCGCCCCACTGCTGCCCAAACTTTTATCCGATTGCAAAGATTTCATCAACGCACCGAAACACCAAACCGCCCAATCATGCGACAAACCCTGAACAAAACACGCCCAATTGTCAGTTTGTCCTTACAGGCCGTCTGAAAATGTAAAGAGCAGCGAGTTTCTATGCAAAAAAGCGCAAAAGCACAGAAAATTACGCTATCAACAAAAGCAGATTGCATGTTAAGATTGAACACAACTCTATTTTAAGCGCCGTACTGCCATTTAGTACCGCGGCGCATACAATCACGAAAAGGAAATTCCATGAGTCGCGTATTACTCGTAGATGACGATGCCCTCTTGACCGAATTACTGACCGAATACCTGACCGCCGAAGGCCTCAACGTCCACAGCGTTCCCGACGGCGAAGCCGGCGTTCAAGAAATTCTGACCGGACAATACGATGTCGTCGTATTAGACTCCATGATGCCTAAAATGAACGGTTTGGACGTACTGAAAAACGTACGTACCCAAAGCACCGTGCCCATCATCATGCTGACCGCGAAAGGCGACGACATCGACCGCATTATCGGTCTGGAAATGGGTGCGGACGATTACGTACCGAAACCATGCACACCGCGCGAACTCTTGGCCCGCATCAACGCCATCCTGCGCCGTGCGCAACACAGCAACGAACAAAACAACGCGCCTAACAGCATTTCCGTCAGCGACGTCGTTTTGTACCCAGCCAAACGCCAAGCCAGCATCAAAGACACTCCGCTTGAATTGACCAGCACCGAGTTCAATCTGCTCGAAGTTTTGATGCGCCACGCCGGACAAGTTGTCAGCAAAGAGACCCTGTCTATCGAGGCACTCGACCGCAAACTGGCTAAATTTGACCGCAGCATCGACGTACACATCTCCAGCATCCGCCACAAATTGGGCGATGCCTCCCTGATTCAAACTGTACGCGGCTTAGGCTACCTGTTTGTTAAAAACTAAAGATTAAACAGATCAATGAAACTGTTTCAACGCATCTTCGCCACATTTTGCGCAGTCATCGTCTGCGCAATCTTTGTGGCGAGTTTTTCATTTTGGCTGGTACAAAACACCCTCGCCGAAAACCAATTCAACCAACGCCGCACCATCGAAACCACATTGATGAGCAGCATCATCTCCGCGTTTAACTCGCGCGGAGACAGCGGTGCGCGCGAAATTCTTTCCGAATGGAAAAACAATCCAGTTTCCAATGCCGTTTATGTGATTACCGGCGACGATAAAAAAGATATTTTAGGCCGCAACATCGACAGCCTGTCCATCGAACGTGCCCGCATCTTTGCCATCAATAACCCCGAATCCGATTTAGCCCACATCGAATACGACCGTTTCGGCGAAGAATACCTCTTCTTCATTAAAGGCTGGGACAACCATCAGGCTCAACGCCTCCCTAGCCCGCTCTTTATTCCCGGCCTGCCGCTTTCGCCTATTTGGCATGAATTTATCATTCTGTCTTTCATCATCATCGTCGGCCTGTTGATGGCATACATCCTTGCCAACAACATCACCAAGCCCATTAAAATTCTTGGCGGTGGCATGGACAGGGTAGCCAATGGCGAACTCGAAACCCGCATTTCCCAGCAAGTTGACGACCGTGACGACGAATTGTCCCACCTTGCCGTGCAGTTCGACAAAATGGCCGAGAAACTGGAAAAACTTGTTGCCAAAGAGCGTCATTTACTCCACCACGTTTCTCATGAAATGCGTTCGCCGCTGGCACGCATGCAGGCAATTGTCGGACTGATTCAATCTCAGCCGCAAAAGCAAGAGCAATACCTCAAGCGGCTTGAAGGCGAATTGGTGCGCATGGATACTTTGGTAGGTGAATTATTGACCCTCTCCCGCCTAGAGACTTCCAATATTCCTTTGGAAAAAGAAAACCTCAAACTCGTTCCGTTCTTAACCAACTTGATTGAGGACAACCAAAGCATTGCTCACCAAAACAACCAAAGCGTTACCCTGAGCATTGACCCAAAAATCCCTGAAAATGCTGTGGTCAGCGCTAACGAAGGCTATCTATACCGCGCCTTTGACAACGTTATCCGCAATGCCATCAATTACAGTCCGGAAGGCAGCACCATTCAAACCCATATCGGACAAGACGGCAAAAACTGGATTATCGATGTTACCGACAACGGACCTGGCGTAGATGAAATGCAGCTTCCTCATATTTTCACTGCCTTTTATCGCGCCGACTCCAGCGCGCACAAGCCCGGCACAGGTTTAGGGCTTGCCTTGACGCAGCATATTATGGAACAGCACTGCGGTAAAATCATTGCTGAAAATGTCAAACCCAACGGCCTGAGGATGCGTTTTATCCTTCCCAAAAAGAAAGCCGGAGACAAAAAAGAAGTCTAGAAATAAGGCCGTCTGAAACTTTTCAGACGGCCAAAAACACAAATAAGGAACCATCATGAGTGCAACTGCCCAAACCGGCTACTTCTTCATGCCTGAACACATCATCCTCGTCGGAGCCAGCGAACGTCCGCACAGCCTTGGCGAACGCATTTTCAGCCATCTGCTCGGTTCCTCATATCAAGGCAAAATCACCCCCGTCAATCTTCGACACAGCAGTGTCGCAGGCATTCCCTCCTACTCCAGCCTCAGCAAAATCCCGGGCCAAGCCGATTTGGTTGTTGCCGTTATCCCGCCCGACCATTACGACTCGCTGTTCAAAGCCTGCCGTAAAAAAGACCTGCGCCACATTATCCTGATTCAAGATTGGGAAAACCTACCGCCCGAATCCTGTAAAAATGCCCGCTCCATCATTCAAAAACATCACGGCGACGAATTGAACATCACCGTGTGTAACAGCGCAGGCGTCCAACTTCCCTCGCTCAACCTCAACATCGGCACCCAAGCCGACTATCCGGCCGGCCATATCGCATTACTGACCGGCCACAGCACCGTCAGCCGCAACATCAATCACCTGCTGAACACGCTGCACCAAGGCGTATCGCGCCACATTAGCCTCAACTATGACCTAAGCCCTACTACATCCGCCGACTGGCTCAACCGCTTCGGCCACAACCGCCATACCAAAGTTGCCGTTATCCACTACAATCCGGCCGAAAACCAACGCGAGCTGTTCAGTGCCATCCGCCACTTCACACGCCACACTCCGCTTATCCTGTTGTCCACACACTACACCGACAACACAGACAAAGCCATCCTGCGCAGCCTCAGCCGCCATTGCAATTTCCAACCGGTATTCAATAACGCCGAACTGGAAGCAGCCCTAAAAGCCCACCTTTCCGGCATTCCCGTCATTACCCATCCCACCATTCTGTCCGACACGCCGATAGAATGGCTGCGCACTACCGCCGATGCCTGCGAATTGACCCTCGACCTCCCAACCGATGCACCATCCATCCGACAAGGCTGCATCGGCAGCAACCCCACGCCTGCACGCATCCACCGCTTGGCACTCGAACAATTACAAAATCCGCATACTCAAGCCCTGCTCGGCATTATTTCGCCAGATACGCCGGATGCGTACAGCATTCATCAAACTCTGGATAATTTGGCACAAAAAACCAGCAAGCCCATTCTCATCAGTTATCGTTTTTCAGACGGCCTGACTCGGTTTAATACACCGGAAGAAGCCTTGCTGACACTTTATTTCCGCAATCAAACCGCCTATTTGCTACAAGTGCAAAATACCCCTGCCCCAGCCAAAACAGGCCGTCTGAAAACACCCAAAAGCAAAAGTATCGATAAAGCCATTGCTTCCGGCCAAACCGAACTGATGGCGGAAGCCCTATACCTGCCTCCGTGCCAAACCCAAAAGTACAATGCCATTCAATTCCGATTCAGCCGTCATCCCATTTACGGCAATATCCTTACCGCCCATTACAACGGCCAAACCGAAGCTGCATTACCTCCTTTTACCACACTTGATATCCAGCGTTTAAGCCAATTTGCAGAACTCGACAACACTTCCGTTCTCAATCAATTCCTGCATTCCCTAAATACGCTTATCCACAACAACCAGCATATCGGCGACATTATCCTCAACTACAACGGCAGCCAATACAGTAGCACCATCATTCCCGAAGTCGTGGAAAAACCAGCCGCACCAACAACCAAAATTCCTAAAAAAGCTGTCCAAACCTTAGAACAGGCTGCAGCAAAAATGCAAAGTGCCGCCGCCTACCTCCAACAAAAAAATCCGGCCGCAGCCGAATTCCTACGCAACACCGGCGAAGCCGCGTCCGAACTGCTGCACCCTAAAACCGAAACGCCCGAGATACAAAACGTACTCGCACCCTATCCGAGCCAAACAGATACCTTTACCCTGCCCGACGGCAACACACTGCACATCCGCGCACTAGAACCTGAAGATGCCGAAGCCAAACAAAAATTTGTCCACCAATTACCCGCGGCCGACCGCTATACGCGCTTCATGACCCATACCAACGAGTTACCGCTGCCCACACTCGCACGGCTGACCCGTCCCGATTTCCATACCGAATGCGCATGGGCAGCCTTCGCTTCAGACGGCCGTATCGTCGCAGTCAGCCGTTACAGCCGCATCAATCGTAATGAGTGCGAGTTCGGCATTACTTTAGCACCTGAAGCACGCAAAACCGGCTTGGCAGGCAAAATGATGAACCTCATTATCCAAACTGCCACACAGCAAGGTTACCAAACCATGAATGCGGAAATCCTCAAAGAAAACACACCGATGCTCAAACTCGCTGAAAAATCAGGATTTACCGTCACCCCATCGGAAACCGACCGCGGCCTGTATCAAGCAAGCCTCGATTTGAACGAATGGCAAAACAGCAACAAAAACAAATAAAAACTTGCATAACCCGTGTGAAATATCCTAAAATTAGCGGTTTCTATATATCCGCATTTTTCAAAAGGACTCAAAATGGTAGTTATCCGTTTGGCTCGCGGCGGCTCAAAACACCGCCCTTTCTTCAACGTAGTCGTAACTGACTCTCGCAACCGTCGTGACGGCCGCTTCATCGAGCGCGTAGGTTTCTACAACCCCGTTGCCAACGAAAAACAAGAACGCGTACGTTTCGACGCAGACCGCATCAACCACTGGGTTGCTCAAGGCGCAAAAGTTAGCGATGCAGTTACCAAACTGATTAAAGAGCAAAAAATCGCTGCTTAATCAGCCGAAACGACCATGACAGACACTCAAAAACGGGTAGCCATGGGCTACATCAAAGGCGTATTCGGCATTAAAGGCTGGCTTAAAATTGCCGCCAATACCGAATATACCGACAGCCTGCTGGACTACCCCGAGTGGCAGTTGTGCAAGGATGGCAAAACCCTGAATGTTGTGCTTGAGGTAGGTAAAATTGTCAATGGCGAACTTCAGGTCAAATTTGAAGGTATAGACGATCGTGACCAAGCATTTGCCTTGCGCGGCTATACCATCGAAATCCCCAGAGAGTCATTCGCCCCTACTGAGGAAGACGAATACTACTGGGCAGATTTAGTCGGCATGACCGTCATCAATAAAGAAAACATCGTCCTCGGCAAAGTCAGCAACCTGATGGAAACCGGTGCAAATGATGTTTTGATGATTAAAGGCGAACACGGACAAATCCTGATTCCCTTTGTCTCCAACTATATCGAATCTGTCGATACCGACAGCAAAACCATTATCGCCGACTGGGGCTTGGACTACTGATGCTGATTCAAGCCATCACCATTTTCCCAGAGATGTTCGACAGCATTGTCGAATATGGCGTTACAGGCAGAGCAAGAAAACAAAATCTTTGGCAGTTTCAAGCCATTAATCCCCGAAAATTTGCCGATAACAAACTTGGCTATATCGATGATCGCCCCTTCGGAGGTGGTCCGGGAATGATTATGATGGCACCGCCGCTTCAAGCGGCAATCGAAGAAGCCAAAGCAAACTCGCAAAAACCTGCCAAAGTAATTTATCTCAGTCCGCAAGGTCAGCCGCTGACACATAAAAAAGCCGCAGAACTTGCCGAACTGCCCCATCTTGTTCTTCTATGCGGACGCTATGAAGGCATAGATGAAAGACTGCTGCAAAGCAGTGTGGACGAAGAAATCAGCATTGGCGACTTTGTCGTCTCGGGTGGCGAATTACCCGCCATGATGTTGATGGATGCCGTCTTAAGATTGGTCCCGGGTGTATTGGGCGATATACAGTCAGCCGAACAAGACTCGTTTTCAGACGGCCTTTTAGACTGTCCTCATTACACCAAACCCGTAGAATTCCAAGGCATGATGGTTCCCGAGGTCTTACGCTCAGGAAATCATGGCTTGATTGCCAAGTGGCGATTGAAACAATCGCTGCGACGCACTTTAGAGCGCCGACCTGATTTATTGGAAAAGCGCAGTTTAATCCCAAAGGAATCCCGCCTCTTAAAAGAAATCTTGCAAGAGCAACAGGAAATCCAATCATAACTTAGGAAAAACAAATGAACTTGATTCAACAATTAGAGCAAGAAGAAATCGCTCGCTTGAACAAAGAAATCCCTGAATTCGCTCCAGGCGACACCGTTGTCGTATCTGTACGCGTGGTTGAGGGTTCTCGCAGCCGTCTGCAAGCATACGAAGGTGTTGTTATCGCTCGCCGCAACCGTGGCCTGAACAGCAACTTCATCGTTCGCAAAATCTCTAGCGGCGAAGGTGTAGAACGTACTTTCCAACTGTACTCTCCTACCGTAGAAAAAATCGAAGTTAAACGCCGTGGTGACGTACGTCGCGCCAAACTGTACTACTTGCGTGGCCTGACCGGTAAAGCAGCTCGCATTAAAGAAAAATTGCCTGCTCGCAAAGGTTAATAGCTTTCTTCAAAAACCCACTTCAATGAAGTGGGTTTTTTGTTTTTATATAAAATTCCTCGTCTTTATTACGCAATAACGGAAGCCAATCACAATCCCACTTTTCACGTATAAACTTAAACAGAATCATAACTCCCTCTATCTCTTCTAACCTTTATAAAAAAGGCCGTCTGAAACAAAAGATTCAGACGGCCTTGAATTACATCGGACAGTTATTTAAACCATCTTGCCAATGTCGGGATACGCGACAACAACAGTGTATCCAAAATCCAAATAACAGCGATTGCGGCAATGGCTGTTGGGAAAATCACAGCCAAAATCAGAAGTGGCACAGCCATTGCCCACCATACCGGTAATTTGATTTTCTGTGCAGGAGGAACCAAACCACGTGCTTCCGAAGGACGGCGTTTCCACCACATCACACAACCGCTGACACAGATAAAGATAATCGCCAGACAGAACAAGACATTTGCCAATACGCTCCACCAGCCCAGTGTACCCATATGCAAAGCAATGCTTGCCGCCATGAATTTACCAAACCAGTTGTAATCATCGAAATGAATATCAGCCAGGATTTTACCACTGTATTGATCAATGTGTACCGTACGATCCGCAGTCGGACTAATCATATCGTAACTCATTGAGTCTTGCGATAGCGTCCATACACCGGTCTCACCCTTAGGCAAATTAAGCTGATAGCGACCTTTAAAGCCAATTTCGCGTGCAAAGCGGTCAACCGTCTCCAAAGTCATCGGTTCGCTCGGATTAATACCGTTTTCGCCCATTGTCGTACCAGAAACCGGCATAGGCGTCAGCTCCAAAATCCACGGCACTTCTTTGGATTTGCCGTCATTCAGCACATCACCATGGGTTGGTACAGAAGATACCGGATTAGGCTCCACGCCCCATTTACCCGCAGGGAATTGACTCCACGCCTGAACCACTTTACCGCCCCAAATACCTGCCCAAGCAACGCCCGACAGACAGAACAGCAACAAAATCAAAGAAACCCAAGAGCCAAATGCACCGTGCAGGTTGCGCCACCAAGAACGGCCTTTTCCTGCCTTAGGCAAAAGGACGGCCTTCAGACTACGCTGTTTTACACACCACAAATAAATACCGGTCACAATCATGATGATGGTTAGCGACGCAGCGGTTTCCAACAGGTAGTCACCAGTCGCCCCAATCATAATATCGCCGTGGATTTCATCCATCGTGTGATACCAGCCTTGACCGCGCGGCATCGTGTTCACGACTTTTGCCGTATAGGGATCAACGGCAACCATAGTGACTTTATCGTCATTGTTTACGCGGAATACGGCAACCATATCATCTGCACGCGGCGCAATATATTGCACCACAGAGGCAGTTTCCGGATTCACAAACTGTCTAGCAGCTTCAGCCTGAGCCGACAAAGGCTGCACTTGCGCCTGCGGCGCAACATGTATGCGCTCACCTTCTTTACCGGTGATATTGGCAAATAGCAGCATTCCCAACCCTGTAACAGCCAGCAGGGTTAAAAACGGCGCAACCAAAAGTCCGGCATAAAAATGCCATCGCCAAACAGTCAAATAACGGCGGTTAGCCTGTTGTTCATTTTGGGAAGTTGGTTTTGTTTCCATATATTCTCTTTATATAGTTAAAGCAGACTAATTATTACGAATTAGCATCAGACATTTTAATCAAAAACATTCACTTAAGAAACCGTTTTTCCGATGCGGCTTTGAAATACTTCAATATTTAGTTTTCAGGCCGTCTGAAAAAACAAAATAGAACAGAAAACAACACTTTACTGAAAATCCGTTTTAATCATTGCGGTTTCGGCAGAATTTGGTAGAATACAGGCATTACTTATTTATTCATCAAGCCGCCAAGCTTTGGCGGCTTGTATTTTTATTTCCAATCCGGCTACCGCGCGTGGCCGGATAAAATTTTAAAAGCATCATCATGCTTTCATGGAGAACTCAATGCAAAAAATCCCTTTGACCGTCCGTGGTGCAGAATTATTGAAACAAGAACTTCAACACCTCAAAAGCGTAGCACGTCCAGAAGTCATTGAAGCCATCGCCGAAGCACGTTCGCACGGCGACTTGTCTGAAAACGCAGAATACGAAGCTGCCAAAGAACGTCAAGGCTTTATCGAAGGCCGCATCGCCGAGTTGGAACACAAACTCTCTATGGCGCACATCATCAACCCTGCCGAAATCCACGCCGAAGGCAAAATCGTATTCGGCACAACTGTGACACTGGAAGATTTGGAAACTGAAGAACAAGTTACCTACCAAATCGTCGGTGAAGATGAAGCAGACATTAAAGAACGCAAAATCTACGTTGGTTCCCCCATTGCCCGCGCCCTGATCGGCAAAGAAGAAGGCGACGTTGCAGAAGTTCAAGCACCCGGCGGCGTACGTGAATATGACATCATTGCCGTGCAATATATTTAAATAAACAAAAGGCCGTCTGAAAATGTTTTCAGACGGCCTTTTGTTGTACCTAAAAACACCATAATCAAAGAAAGTGAAATCCTCCCAGGAGAAACATAATGAATCTACTGTACAAAATTATCCAAACCGCTGCCGCTATGTGGCTCGGTATGCAACTGACCGCAGGCTATGTTACCGCCCCGATCCTATTCCGCCTTCTGCCTAAAATGCAGGCAGGAGAAATTGCCGGCATTTTGTTTGCCATTACAGCGATATGTGGCTTAGTTATTTTTGGCGCAGCCTATGCCTTTTCCAGAAAACAGCTGGCCTCACTTTCTTGGTGGATATTGGTACTTTGGCTACTTTTAGCCTGTAATCATCTTTTGGTTACGCCGGTTATCGAGGCACACAAGTACGGACTAGATAACTGGTTACTATCCCTAGTAGGTGGAACATTCGGCGTTTGGCACGGCTTATCCAGTATCAACTTTTTGATTTGTACAATACTCGCCGCTGTTTGCGTATGGAAATGGCCCAAGTCAAACTAATCTGTCTTAATAAAAGACCGTCTGAAAATAAGTCTTTCAGACGGCCCTTCTTATTTTGAAATCACGAATTATCTTGATTACTCAAATACAAGCCATAAAAAAATGCCCTGCATATCGCAGGGCATTTTTCACAAACCGATTAAGGTTTAGCGTAACCGTGAACGCCATTGTAAGGAGCTGGGATCCAACCTTCATCAGTAGCAGGCAATTCGCCTTGACCTTCGATAGTTTGACCTGGAGCAACTTGACGAGTAACAACGCTGCGGATTTTAACATCAACGCGACGGTCAGGTTCGATACAAGCGATAAGAGCAGCACGTTTCTTAGCTTTAGAAACTTTTTTGCCCAGTTTAGCAACTTCAGCTTCACAAGTAGCAGTCATTTGAGCTTGAGATTCGCCCAGACCTACTGCAGAGATTTTGCTAGAAGCAACACCACGGCCTACCAAGTAGTTAGCAACCACGTTGGCACGACGCTCAGACAGAGCTTGGTTGTATTGTTCAGAACCCATGAAGTCGGTATGACCTTCAACACGTACGGTTTGTACGCTTTCGTTGCTCAGGCGTTGAGCCAAAGCGTTCAGGTTCTCTTGAGCTTCAGGACGGAGGTTGTCTTTGTCGAAGCCGAACAGAGTTTTAGAAGACAGGGAAACAGTTTCATCAACATACTCAGGATCTTGTTGTACAGGAGCAACTGCTTCGCGGTCACCACATTCAACACGGCCTTGGGTAGCTTTGTCGAAGTAGCTGTTTTTCCAGCATTCGCCGTAGTTGTTACGGACGATTTCTTGAGATTGGCTGCTTACGGTGTAACCGTGTTTGGTATGCGCTTCGCTGGCCATTGCGGTGCCAGAGGCAACCAAGGCAACGAACAATGCGCTTAATTTCAGCTGTTTGGTCATTTTATTCCCTCATCAAATTGTTATGCGGCGGACTAGGAAAGCAACCGCTGCAAAGTACCAATATACAGGCCGCAGTATCAAAACAGCGGCAAATCGGATATATCAGGTTGCACTATAAAGAAGCGCAAGGCAAACTGTCAATACTCGATGCCTTCAAACAATCATGAAGTGCCTGCTTCCTAGTAGTTAATCATGCCGAAAAATCAATCTTGTGTCATTAATTTAGGGCAAAATTAGACAATTCACCTACCTAAAGTTGTACAAAAACAACAAAACCCCTTTCCCTCTTCTTTCCTGAATTTCCTGTTTTCATATCATTAAAAGATATTTTCATTAAAAACAACCATTTTCAAAACTCGAGGCAAAACTGGGCAAAATATGTTAAATTACATGCCGTTTGTCGCACAAAATCCACAATAACAACGTATCCGGTACTACTACCATGAAACTGCAACAATTACGTTATGCCCTTGAGGTTTACCGACACAATCTGAATGTCTCTGAAGCCGCCGATGCACTTTTCACATCCCAGCCCGGCATTTCCAAACAAATCCGCCTGCTTGAAGAAGAATTGGGTATCCAAATTTTTATCCGCAGCGGCAAACGTGTGGTTTCCGTTTCGCAACCGGGCAAAGCCGTGTTAGAGATTTCGGAACGAATTTTGCGTGATGTACAAAACATTAAAAATATCGGCAGCGAGTTTACCGATCACGACAGCGGCTCGCTGACCATCGCGACAACGCATACCCAGGCGCGTTATGCTTTGCCCAAAATCGTTGCGGAATTTGTCAAAAACTACCCTAAAGTCAATTTGACCATCAAACAAGGCAGCCCTTCTGCTATTGCGCAAATGGTCAGCAGCGGCGAAGCGGATTTGGCAATTATTACCGAACGCATTGACGATCACCCCGAGTTGGGCAAACTACCCTGCTATGAATGGAACCATGCCGTCATTGTCCCGCATGACCACCCTCTTTTAGACTGCCGTAATCCTTTAAGCCTTGAAGATTTGGCTTCTTTTCCACTGGTTACTTACGAATTTGCTTTTAATTCCGGCAGCAGCATCGCGCGTACATTTAATAAAGTGCATATTGAGCAACCTGATGTTGCCTTATCGGCTGCCGATACAGATGTGTTGAAGACGTATGTCCGCTTAGGCTTGGGCGTTGGTTTGATGGCTAAAATGGCGTACGATCCCGTTGTCGATCAAGATTTACAGCTTATTGATGCGGCACACTTATTTGAACCGTCGCCCACTTGGATAGCCTTACGCTCGGATACCTACCTGCGCGGTTACGCGTATGACTTTATCCAGATGTTTGCACCGAAACTGACCAGAGAAGTAGTCGACCGCATTCTGTACACGCCGGTTGTGGAAGATTTTTCAATTTAATATCTGACTATCACTTGCGTAACTTAACAATTATTCTTTAATTCTTGTTAAAAAGGCCGTCTGAAATATTTCAGACGGCCTAAGATTCAGATAGCGTGCGAACAACCGGAAACCATTTTCTTCAAGGTTGTCGCATCTAAGATTTTGATGTGCTTGTGTTCAACCGAAATCAAGCCTTCATGATGAAATTTAGACAAGGTGCGGCTGACTGTTTCCAGTTTCAGCCCCAAATAGCTGCCGATTTCCTCACGCGACATCCGCAAGATAAAATCATTGGCGGCGAAGCCTCGTGAATAGAGTCGCTGAGACAGGTTGAGCAAGAATGCTGCCAATCGCTCTTCAGCGCGCATATTGCCCAAAAGCAGCATAACGCCCTGATCTCGAACAATTTCGCGACTCATTAAGCGGAAAAAGTGAGAACGAAGACTGGGAATATCCTGTCCAAGTTCTTCAATATGTGTAAACGGAAGCTCGCATACCTCGCTGTCTTCCAAAGCCACAGCATCACAGCTGTGAATATGGGAACAAATCCCGTCCATACCGATCAGCTCGCCCGACATAAAAAAGCCGGTTACCTGATCTCGTCCATCTTGGCTGGCGACTGTTGTCTTAAAGAAGCCCGCACGGATGGCAAATAAAGAGGTAAACGGCTCGCCGGCACGAAATAAGTACTCGCCTTTTTTCAGACGGCGGCTTTGACGAATAACCGCATCTAATTGTGAAAATTCGTTAGGCATCAGTCCGACAGGCAAACACAGCTCGCGTAAAGAACATGTGGAACACAAGGTTTTCATTTGATGTGTTGCATTGTGTGTAGCCATAACGCACCTTTAATTTGCTTAGTTCTCTCAATCCCTGATTAAGCCGAATAACTATTGACCCATGTCAAAGTCGGCATATCATTATGAGGCATTCTACCAAACTATCGAAATTTTGACTAAAATTTTCCCTAATTTCCCTACTTTATACTACAAGCCCCTACCATGAAAATCATCCCTATCTCAAATAACACGAACACAAACAATGAATTACCGGAATTCGACCGCGAATTGATTGCCAGTTTGCCATCAAGCGGCCCACGTTATACATCCTATCCGACCGCCGACCGCTTCCATGAAGGCTTTAAAGAAGCCGAATATATCCAAGCTTTAAGCCTGCGCAACATGGGCGCGCTCAACAAACCCCTTTCGCTCTACATCCACATCCCCTTCTGCAATACCATCTGCTATTACTGCGGCTGCAACAAAATCATTACCAAAGACAAAAGCCGTGCCGATGCCTATATCCAGTATCTGGAAAAAGAAATGGAATTGCTGGCACCACATTTGGGCGGAAGACACCAGCTTGCGCAACTCCACTTCGGCGGCGGCACGCCGACATTCCTAAGCGACGACCAACTCGAACGCGTCTTCGAAATGATCCGAAAATACTTCCAGCTCATCCCCAACGGCGAATACTCCATCGAAATCGACCCGCGCAAAGTCAGCCGCGAAACCGTCCTCAAACTGGGCAAACTCGGTTTCAACCGCATGAGTGTCGGCATTCAAGACTTTGACCCTAAAGTGCAGGAAGCGGTCAACCGCATTCAAAGTTATGAAGAAACTAAAGAAGTAATTGATGCCGCGCGTGAAGCCGGATTTAAATCGGTCAGCGTCGATTTGATTTACGGCCTGCCGCACCAAAACACCGAAAGCATCAAAACTACCATTGACACGGTCTTATCCCTCGATCCCGACCGCCTCGCCCTTTACCACTACGCCCACCTGCCGCATATCTTCAAACCGCAACGCCGTATCGACACCAATGTCGTTCCCAGCAGCGAAGAAAAACTCGATATGCTGCAATATTGCGTCCAAACCCTGACTGAGCGCGGCTACGTTTTCATCGGCATGGACCATTTTGCCAAACCTGACGACGAGCTCTCCATCGCCCTCAAAGAAGGCTTCCTGCAACGCAACTTCCAAGGCTACTCGACCTATGCCGACTGCGACTTGGTGGCGATCGGCGTGTCCTCTATCGGCAAAATCGGCAGCACCTACTCCCAAAACGAGCGCGACATCGATGCCTATTACGTCGCACTCAATGCCGGACATCTGCCGATTATGCGCGGCTACCAGCTCAATCAAGACGATATTTTGCGCCGCAACATCATTCAGGATTTAATGTGCCGCTTCTCGCTTGATTATCAAATTTACGAAAGCGTGTTCGGCATTCCGTTTAGCCGCTATTTTGTAGCGGAACTGGAAGATATGAAGCAACTGGAAACCCTCGGTCTGGTTCGTCTCAAACCGCACGGCCTGACCGTTACGCCGAAGGGCCGTTTCCTGATCCGCAACATCGCTATGGTGTTCGATTATCATCTGCGCCATAAAGAAACCAAAGCCAAATACTCGCAAACCGTATAAACAGAAATGGAAAAGGTCGACTGAAAATTTTCAGACGACCTTTGTTTTTATTTTCAATACTTTCGGGTAACATAAAACCATATTTTCCGCTTTATCAGAATTCAAAGTTAATTTGTATAGGCGCGTATCCTATGGTTACCGAACAGCAAAACGATATCCTCAGCATCAATCAAGTACAGCTTCTCCTTGCTGAAAAACGCACGGCACTTGCTATCATGCGTACGGGTATTGCCGTTTTCGCACTCCCTTTGTCTATTTTCAGTGCGCTGATTGCGACATCGAAATGGTACGAGGCCGTTGATGTTTGGCCTTTGCTCGTACTGGTCAGTCTGATGAACATCAGCTTGATTATTTTCTCGGTCTATCTGATTACCCGCTCGCTCCGTAGAATGCACCAATATGACCGGCTGATTGCCGATATCAAATACAACAATCAGTCTTTGCGCAAACTGATTAAGTCATAAAATGCAGATAGTTGGGGCTACACATAGGTCGTCTGAAAATCAAAATATAGCGGAACTCCAAATATGTATTAAAACATGATTCTGCCAAACATACCGTAATTATTCTTGGTGACGTTACTGTATACTTTGCTCCCCCATTTGAATGGATACGATACCATTGCAGTAATTGGGATTAGAATGAACAACAAATATAAAGAATGGATAAAAATCATACTACTCCCTCATTTAATAACGGCTATTTTCTTAGGGCCGGCAATAATTGTTTTTTGGTCAGGTGGATTTATCGGTCTCTATTCTGTTATAAACGTGTTCAGTGAATTAGGTTCGCTTAAATATTATATTTATATTGGAATTCCTTTAATTTTTATAATGTTCTTACTTGGGTTTTATTGGAAAAATCTGACGATAGGGAAGATACTGACTTCTTCTGCGATATATTTATGGTTTCTCTTAGTTTTTTTATACCTAGGGTGGCAGATATAAACTTATTGAAATGATCAACTCAATTGGATATTGGTAGGAACCCTGCTGGATACACCGATCGTGTTTAGACAAATACGAATGCAGTCTGCACTTTTGGTTTGTCCGGTCTCTTGTCTCAAACACTTTTAAAATATGGAACAACCCGATTTTTTCCCCATCCCCAGCCCCTGTATCGGCGTTTGTGAAGCCAATGCCAAAGGTTATTGCAAAGGCTGCCTGCGCAGCCGGGAAGAGCGCTTGTACTGGCTCCAGATGACCGACAGCCAAAAGCATCAAGTCATGCACCTTCTATCCCTCAGGAAAGCCAAAATCCGCAACCGCAAACTAGAAAAACCCGAAACGGGCGAACATCCGGTTCAAAACCTACTCGATTTCTAAATTGCCCTTGCCTACCGCACACCACAATAAGGAAAAACATGAAAAAACTGCTTGCCTGCCTGCTTGTACCATTGACTACCCTCGCCCTGGGCGCCTGCAAACCCGCCGCAACTTCACCCGAAAGCAAACCCACCGAACTTAACTGGCAGCAGCCTAAACTGACCAGCAATGTTTGGAAAATCAGCAAAGAAGGCCAACCAGACTCCTATCTGCTCGGCACCATCCACATGGGACGAACCAATCAAACCTTGTCTTCCGATGCCCTCAAACTGTTGCAATCCACCGACCAACTAACGACAGAAGTTGACGCATTGCCAGACAGCAGTCCGGAAACGAAAAAAATGTATCAAAAATACTTCAAGGAAGTCATGAGTACCGAACCGCTCAGCCGCAAGCTTGGCAAAACAGATTTCCGTCTTTTACAAGAAATCTATTCACAAAATGAAGAAAGCCGACCCATCGCCCAAATTGCCGACAAACTCCATCCGTGGGCCGCATTCATTTTTTCCGGCAGTACATTTCCCAAAGGGTATAGCTCAGAAACCGGTGCAGATATGTTGCTGACCAACGCGGCCGCCGGTATCAATAAGCCGCGTGGTTCATTGGAAAGCTTGGACAATGTTACCGCGATCTTCAAAGCCCAGCCTGAAGAAACCATGCTCAACTTTCTGAAAGCCAGTATTAAAACCAATAAAGAAGAAACCGAAGATATCAAAAAACTCCATCAAGCCTATTCAGACGGCCGCTTTGAAGAACTCATTCCACTTTTGGAAGAAACCGAACAACGCACCCTCAAACTTGTTGATGCCAAATACGCCAAAGCCATGTCCGATTGGCTGAAAAACGACCTCCTGATCCGCCGCAACTTGGCATGGCTACCTGAAATCCGCAAGCAATCGGCCAAACAAAGCACCCTCTTTGCTGTCGGTATTGCCCATTTACCCAGCGAAAAAGGCTTAATCGAACTGCTACGTAAAGAAGGCTATCAAGTAACGCCCGAACCCAAAGTCCTGATTTGGCAATAAACCCAATCAAACAACAAGGCCGTCTGAAAGTCTTTCTTTCAGACGGCCTTTATTAATCTCTATTAAATGAAGCTGTAAGCAATGTTGAGCGTAACAATCAATCGCCCAATGCAGCTACCATCACCGCTTTAATCGTGTGCATCCGGTTTTCTGCCTGATCAAACACAATGCTGGCTTCGCTTTCGAAAACTTCTTCCGTTACTTCCACACCATTCAGACCGAATGTCTCATAAATCCATTCACCGACTTTGGTTTCACGATTATGGAAAGCAGGCAGGCAATGCATAAACTTGACTTGCGGATTTTCCGCCGCCGCCATCAATTCAGGCGTAACTCGGTAATCTTTCAGCAAATCGATACGTTCCTGCCACGCCTCTTTAGGCTCACCCATGCTGACCCACACATCGGTATGGATAAAATCCACGCCTTTTACGGCTTCTTTCACATTCTCCGTCAACAGAATCCGTCCGCCGCTCTCTTTGGCAACAGCCTGCACCGTCTCGATAATGTTTTCAGACGGACACAAACTTTTCGGCGCACCGATACGCACGTCCATGCCCAGTTTCGCAGCCAACACCAGCAACGAATTGGCCATGTTGTAACGCGCATCGCCGACGTAGGCAAACGCAATTTGGTTCAAAGGCTTGTCGCTATGCTCGCGCATCGTCAGCGCATCAGCAAGCATTTGAGTCGGGTGGAACTCGTTGGTCAAACCATTGAACACAGGCACGCCTGCATACTTGGCCAGCTCTTCCACTACATCCTGCCCAAAACCGCGATATTCGATGCCGTCAAACATCCGCCCCAAAACACGCGCCGTATCCTTAATGCTTTCCTTATGCCCGATTTGGCTGGCAGAAGGCTCCAGATAAGTTACCCCTGCCCCTTGGTCACGTGCGGCCACTTCAAACGCGCAACGGGTGCGGGTTGATGTTTTCTCGAAAATCAGGGCAATGTTTTTTCCCTGCATCCGCTGCACCTCGCGCCCTGCTTTTTTAGCGGCTTTCAATTCGGCGGCAAGGTCGAGATAGGCAGTAATTTCTTCCGGCGTAAAATCCAAAAGTTTTAAAAAATGGCGGTTTTTCAGGCTCATGTCTTATTTCTCTTTTTCTAGTGTGGGCATTGCCCAACATTTTTCTCCATGCAGATTTCGTCAGGCTTCCACCGACCTTCTGCTGCTCAATTTTTTTTAACGTGCGAAGCCTGCTCGAAGCATGACCCCTTATCCTCTATCAAAACTCAAAATAAGGCCGTCTGAACTTCGCCTCGCTCCAAGGCAAGCAACGATTGTTTGCGGTTCAAACCGCCTGCGTAGCCGGTCAGCTTGCCGTCGCTGCCGATAACGCGGTGGCAGGGAATCAAGATAGACACCTTGTTCTGCCCGTTTGCAGCGGCAACGGCACGAATGGCTTTAGGATTACCCAACTGTTGCGCCTGCTCCTTGTAGCTGCGCGTTTCACCGTAAGGAATAGTCAGCAGCTCATTCCACACCTGCTGCTGAAAGGCCGTGCCTATCGTTTCTAAAGGCGTCGCAAAAACTTTCAGACGGCCTTGAAAGTATAAATCCAATTCTTGGCGCAAAAGTTGCGTTTGCTCATTTTCTTGGAAAATAAACTGCCCGCGCAAAGCTTTTTGGACAGCCATGATTTCCTGTTCCATATGTTTCTGACCGACAAATTCCAGCAGACACAAACCCCTACTGCCGAACACCGCCAACATCTCGCCCAACGGCGTGGCAACCGCAGCCGCAGTCAGTTCGTGCGGACTATCAGGATAACGCGTTTCCAACAGTAGGATAGCTCGGCAGATACGGATATATTCTTCGGGAGCGCAACCGATACAGTCAATAAAATCCTGCTCAAACTGCTTGGCTTCGTGTTCCGTAAACCGCTCGTACATCGGGGCTTCAAGGTCGGCGGAAAAGTCTGTTTCCAATAGTTCTCGGATTTCATTCCACTTTGCTGGAAGCGCGTCTAAAGAAGGCAGAGTAATCATCTGCATTTACTCCCGATAATCAACAAACCCCAAACGATTACCCGACGGATCGAAAAATTCCACAGCCCATCCGGTACGAATACGGAAAGGTTCACTTAGAAAACGGATATTTCTACCCTGTAACGCCGCATACTTCACCCGCACATCATCCACTTCAATCCACACGGCAGGCGTCATATTGGGAAATTTTTTCCGCTCTTTAAGAATAATAGCAGCTTCTTCTTCGCCCACCCGAAAAGCAACCATACCGCTTTCGGAAAAGTCGAATTTAACGGGCAAATCCAGTACATCTTGATAAAAACGGCAACTAGTAGCCAGATCATCTGCAGGAAAGAAAAAATTATCGTACTTCAATTTTTCTCCTTATCAACTAATTGTTATCGCAGTATTGCTTAAGAAAAATATACACCATTTTATCAGGCTAATATCCTACTTTTTCAGACGGCCTTTTTCACTTCAACAAACGTTTCAACATACCTTCATATACCGCCGACAGCTTCGGAATATCTTCCAAACGTACGTTTTCGTTGATTTGGTGGATGGTCGCATTGGACGGGCCTAACTCGATGAGTTCTTTAGCAATGGCTTTGATGAAGCGTCCGTCCGAAGTGCCGCCGGTGGTGGACAATTCGGCCTCAACACCACAAATCTCGGCAATGGCTTCGCGTGCCACGTCGGTCAGTTTTCCTGCCTGAGTCAGGAAAGGTTGGCCTGAGCAAGACCACTGCAAATCGTATTGCACGCCGTGTTTGTCCAAAATGGCGTGGACGCGTTGTCTCAGACCTTCTTCGGTGGACTCGGTAGAGAAACGGAAATTGAATTTGACGTTCAGCTCACCAGGAATAACGTTGGTCGCGCCTGTGCCGCCGTTGATATTGGAAATTTGGAAACTGGTCGGCGGAAAGTATTCGTTGCCCTCGTCCCAGACTTCTTGTGTCAGCTCCAGCAAGGCCGGGGCAAAAGTATGCACGGGATTGATTGCCAAATGCGGATAGGCAATATGGCCTTGCTTGCCTTTGACGGTCAGGTTGCCCGACAACGAGCCGCGTCGGCCGTTTTTCAACATATCGCCCAATTTATCCACGGCAGTCGGTTCGCCAACGATACAGTAATCAATCAACTCGCCGCGCGCTTTCAATACATCAACAACTTTGGTTGTGCCGTCCAGTGCATCGCCCTCTTCGTCGGAAGTAATCAGAAGCGCAATGCTGCCTTGATGATTGGGATGTTCGGCAACGAAACGCTCACAGGCGGTAACGAAGCAGGCAATGCTGGTTTTCATGTCCGCCGCGCCGCGGCCATACAGACGGTCTTCACGCTCGGTCGGTTCAAACGGAGGCGAATCCCATTTTTCAACAGGGCCTGTCGGCACAACGTCGGTATGTCCGGCAAAGCAGAACACCGGAGCCTGAGTACCGCGGCGCAACCAAATGTTTTTGGTGTCGCCGAAATGAAGCTCTTCTACGGCAAAACCGATTTCTTGTAGGCGTTCGGCCAGCAGTTGTTGGCAGTTTTGGTCATCCGGTGTAACGGACGGGCGGGAAATCAGCGCTTTGGCAAGCTCTAGGGATTGGGTCTCGGTCATATTTGTTCACTTTGAGAAACAGGCCGTCTGAAACGTTCTGAATATAATTTTCAGACGGCCTTGAGTTCATTTGAAGATACTGAATGGGCAGTCTGCCTTTCGGTATTCTGAGTTATTTTCCATGGCAAGCTTCATAAAGTGGCAGTAAGTCTTCCACTGTTTCCACTATCCATTTCGCGACATCCTGCTTGCCTAAATCATCACGTTCGATGTGCTTCCCGATACAGAAGAAATCTTTGTCGTCTCGAAGCTTTCTATCGCCGTCGCTTTGCTGGGCGACGGTACGATAATCGTCATATTCGCTTTCCGCACCGTGCCACATATCGAATGAAGCGTATTTTTCAGTATCAAAATTATCCAGCCAGCGGTTGTAATCAGGCAGCGCAATAGGTGAAACATCGGCTTTATAGCAGTGCCAATCCAAGCTGACACTCAAACGGCGGCGGTTGAGCAAAATCGATAAAATCGCTGCGGAATTTTTATATTGTTCGTATTTGAAATAGGCAAAGAAATGAGCGCGAACCTGCCAGCCGTTACACCAGCGTTCGATATGCGGCGGCGCAAACGGTGCACCCAATTCGGCGGCAACCTGCTGGATCAGCTGCTGCCATACCTGCCAGTTTTCTTTATAGTCTGCCTTGATTTGCGGAATGCTTTCAGGCTGGTATTTTTTAAGCTGGGAAAACTGGAAAAAAGGGATATTGAACAAATCGCAACTTTTTGGGGTCAGCATAGTGTATTCCTTGAGACGATTGTTTCAGACGACCTTATTTGCGGCGGCGTGCGGCCATAATTTCGCCGATTTCGGTCAGTTTTTCTTTGGGGATAAAGGTTTTGCCCATATCAAACAGCGGCTCTTCAATCGCCAGATGAATATCATATCCTGCGACAAAGCGTTTGAACGTTTCCGCATCGGGGACATAGGCGTTGTCCGCTTCAAGCTTGGCAAATTCAGCCGCTACGCCGTCCCAGTTGTTGTGCAGGCTGATATGTTGGCGCAAAAGCTCGTCAACGCTTTCTTGAGCTTGCGGCGCATATTGCAATAGAAGCGGGAAGAAATTTTCTTCTTCGTCTTCATGGTGCAACGGCGCGGCAACATTAAAATATTGGGCAATCTGGCGGATGGTTTGCAAAACGATTTGATTACAGCCATTTTCGGCAATATAGTCCGACAACATGGCAACCTGGCTGCAGAAACGGCGCACTTTGCCATGACAGGCGTATAGCATTTCAATGGGTTCGGCAAAAGTAACGCTTTTGGTTTCAAACGGATTCATGGTTTTGAGGTTTTATTCTTAAATTAATGTTTCCAGATTATAACAAAACAGCCTGCGCAAGGCAGGCTGTCTGTTTTTAAGCTTAATGCGGATTAGTCAACCAAAGTAACTTTACCGTTCATCAAAGCACCGTGACCTGGGAAGGTACAAGCGAATTTGTATTCGCCGCCAGCCAATTTAGCAGGATCCAGAGTCAGGGAAGCTTCTTCGCCGCCGCCAACCAGTTTGGTGTGGGCAACAACGCGTGCGTCGTCAGGTTTAACGTAGTCAGTTGCAGCAGCACCGGCACCGTCTTTGAAAATACCGTCCATGTCTTCGGCTTTACCGATGACGATGTTGTGACCCATGCTTTCTTTAGGTTGGGTACCGGTGTGTTTCAAAGTGATGGTGAATTCTTTACAAGCTTTGCTTACTTGGATTTCTTTAGTGTTGAACTGCATAGCGTCGTTGGCTTCAACAGTAGTTGCGCAGTTGCCGGCAGCAGGAGCGGCGGCAGCATCGGCTGGAGCAGCTTCAGAGGCAGGAGCGGCATCGGCAGGTGCAGTAGTTTCTGCAGGAGCAGCTTCAGAAGCAGCGGAAGCAGCAGGTGCTTCAGCAGGTTTTGCAGCTTCTTGAGAGCATGCAGCCAAGCCGATAACGGCAGCGGAAATCAGAGCCAGATAAGCTTTCATTGATGTATCTCCTAATGATGAGAGTCTTGTTAAGTTCTATTAATAGAACCCGCGCGAATATATTAACAAAGGCAAATGTCAAACTTAAACTTATTCACGCAGAGTGATAAGAAATTCAGGCGTTATTTTGCTACAAACTTCACACGAAATCAAAATTTCAGGCCAAGTTTACATCAGTTTACCTAAAAGAAAACAGTTACTGTTTAGGTCGTATTTCTTTAGTATTAGATGCTATCAGTCAAATGAAATAAATTTTAACATTTATTAACCATAATCTCATTCGGCATGATTTTAGCGGCTGTGCTTGCGCACCAATTCTGCCAATGCCGCCGCCAATTCGGGATGTTTGCCTTCCAATTTGGCTGCCGCCTCATCGAAGCTGTCTAAAGCTGCCTCGCTCAATCTCAAACTATTGGTTTTCGGCTGAGCCAGAGGCTTGGGAACTACCCTGACCACCACTTCCCTGACGCCTGTATGCAATGTTTGCAACTTGGGCAACATGGCAGGCAGGATCATTTTCAAACGCGAAGCAGCCATATTATTGGCGGCAAGCAAGACCAATCTTCCGTCTTCTACGCAGGCCGTCTGAAAATGCGGATGCAGGTTGGCCGGCAAAACCGTTTTGATTTTTGCATCCAATTTCCGCCATTGTTGCGATTGTTGCAACAAGCCCGCCAATAAATGATTGCGCTTGCCTAATTGTGCTAAATCCATATATTTCAGACGGCCTCTCAGTAAATTAACCAAACAATTACAATTGAAATACAGCAAAACCGCCTTTATTTCAAACAGCATTACCGCGTTATACAAGCGCTTGTGTTAAAATCCCAATTTCGCCCACTATTATATCAAGGCGCAGGAATTATTCATGCTGACAAACATTGCTAAGAAAATCTTCGGCAGCCGCAACGACCGCCTGCTGAAACAATATCGTAAATCCGTTGCCAAAATCAACGCACTTGAGAAACAAATGCAGGCCTTGAGCGATGCAGAACTGCAAGCTAAAACAGCCGAATTCAAACAACGTCTCGCTGACGGGCAAAGCCTGGACGACATCTTGGTCGAAGCCTTTGCCGTCTGCCGCGAAGCATCGAGCCGTGTATTGGGCATGCGCCACTTCGATGTACAGCTGATCGGCGGTATGGTTCTGCACAACGGTAAAATTGCCGAAATGCGTACCGGTGAAGGTAAAACTCTGGTGGCCACCCTTGCCGTTTACCTGAATGCATTGTCAGGGAAAGGCGTACACGTCGTTACCGTCAACGACTACCTTGCCTCCCGTGACGCGAGCATTATGGAACCGTTGTACAACTTCTTAGGCTTGAGCGTCGGCGTAATCGTAGCCGATTTGCAACCTTTCGAACGCCAAACCGCTTACGGTGCCGACATTACTTACGGTACAAATAACGAGTTCGGCTTCGACTACCTGCGCGACAATATGGTTACCGACCAATACGACAAAGTTCAGCGCGAATTGAACTTTGCCGTTGTTGACGAAGTGGACTCTATTCTGATCGACGAAGCGCGTACGCCGCTGATTATTTCCGGCCAGGCAGATGACAACATCCAGCTCTACCGCGTAATGGATGCCGTTCCGGCCCACCTTATCCGCCAAGAAACCGAAGAAGGCGAAGGCGATTACTGGGTGGACGAAAAAGCACACCAAGTTATTCTGAGCGAAGCCGGTCACGAACACGCCGAGCAAATCCTGACCCAAATGGGCTTATTGCAGGAAAACGACTCGCTCTACTCTGCCGCCAATATTTCCCTGATGCACCACCTCATGGCGGCATTACGTGCGCACACCCTGTTCCACAAAGACCAACACTACGTCATTCAAGACGGTGAAATCGTGATTGTGGACGAATTCACAGGCCGTCTGATGGCTGGCCGCCGTTGGTCCGAAGGCTTGCACCAAGCCGTTGAAGCCAAAGAAGGCGTAGAAATCAAACGCGAAAACCAAACGCTTGCATCTATTACCTTCCAAAACTACTTCCGCCTGTACAACAAACTGTCCGGCATGACCGGTACAGCCGACACCGAAGCCTTCGAGTTCCAAAGCATTTACAACCTCGAAACCGTCATCATCCCGACCAACCGTCCTGTACAACGTAAAGACTTCAACGACCAAATCTTCCGCTCAGCCGAAGAAAAATTTGAAGCCGTTGTCAAAGACATCGCCGAATGCCACAAAAACGGCCAACCGGTTTTGGTCGGTACAACCAGCATCGAAAATTCCGAACTGGTTTCTGACTTATTACGCAAAGCCGGTCTGCCGCATAACGTTCTGAACGCCAAAGAACACGAGCGCGAGGCATTGATTGTGGCCCAAGCCGGTAAAGTCGGCGCAATTACCGTTGCCACCAACATGGCCGGCCGCGGTACCGATATTGTCTTGGGCGGCAACCTCAAACATCAAATCGAAGCCATCCACGCCGATGAAACCCTGAGTGAACAGCAAAAACAAGCGCAAATTTCCGCCCTTGAAAGCGGTTGGCAAACCGAACACGACCAAGTTGTGGCCGCAGGCGGTTTGCACATTATCGGTACCGAACGCCACGAAAGCCGCCGTATCGACAACCAGTTGCGCGGTCGCGCGGGCCGTCAGGGCGACCCCGGCTCCAGCCGTTTCTATCTGTCGTTTGAAGACCCATTATTGCGTCTCTTTGCACTCGACCGTGCCGCCGCCATCCTCAACCGCTTGGCTCCTGAGCGCGGCGTTGCCATCGAACACGGCCTTCTGACCCGTCAAATCGAAGGCGCACAACGTAAAGTCGAAGGCCGCAACTTCGATATGCGTAAACAAGTTTTGGAATACGATGACGTTGCCAATGACCAACGTAAAGTGATTTACCATCAACGTAACGAAATCCTGACCAGCAAAGACGTCAGCGATTTGACCCGCGAAATCCGCGCCGACGTTATCAGCGACTTGGTTGATTACCACATCCCGCCTGACAGCATGGAAGAGCAATGGGACATTCCGGCACTTGAGCACCAACTTGCCGCCGATTTCCGCCTGCATGTCAATATCAAAGGCTGGCTGAAAGAAGACAGCACTTTGGACAACCAAGACATTAAAGAACGCCTCATCAAGCGTATCGAAGACGAATATGCCGAAAAAGTCGAATTGGTCGGCAAACAGGCTATGTCTGACTTCGAACGCAATGTTATGCTGCAAGTTATCGACAACCAATGGCGCGAACACCTCGCCGCCATGGACTACCTGCGCCAAGGCATCCATCTGCGCAGCTATGCTCAGAAAAATCCGAAACAGGAATACAAACGCGAAGCTTTCGACATGTTTGAAAATCTGTGGCGCGGTATCAAACAAAACATTGCCGCTTTGCTGACTGCCGTTCAAATCGAGCGCAACAGCGAATACGACCACACTGCCGCACAAAGCGTCAGCGATGTTCAAACCGTCCACTCCGATGCGCCTGATATGGAAGAATTGCTCGGTCAATCGCAAACCGATTTGGTTACCGAAGCATTCGATCCTGACGGCACAGACTTCAGCCCTGAAGCGCTTGCACAAAACGGCCTAATTGTTCACCGCAACGATCCTTGCCCTTGCGGCAGCGGCCTGAAATACAAGCAGTGCCACGGTAAATTAAACTAAGCAGTCATCTCAAAAGGCCGTCTGAATAAGTGTAAAAACGAAATCAAAGATTCTCGTTTCACCGTTCAGACGGCCTGAGAATTATCCAAATAAGCAAAAAATTTCCAAACCCAATTTCAAAAGAGTATCCCTATGGCAGGCAATACCTTCGGACAAATCTTTACCGTTACCACTTTCGGCGAAAGCCACGGCGCAGGCTTAGGCTGCATCATCGACGGCTGCCCGCCAGGATTAGAATTGAGCGAAGCGGATATCCAGATTGACCTTGACCGCCGCAAACCCGGCACCAGCCGCCACGTTACCCAACGCCGCGAAGCCGACCAAGTCGAAATCCTCTCCGGCGTATTCGAAGGCAAAACCACCGGTACACCTATCGCCCTCCTAATTCGCAATACCGACCAACGCAGCAAAGACTATGGCAATATCGCCACCAGCTTCCGCCCCGGACATGCCGATTACACCTACTGGCACAAATACGGTACACGCGACTATCGCGGCGGCGGTAGAAGTTCTGCCCGCGAAACCGCTGCCCGCGTTGCAGCCGGAGCAGTTGCAAAAAAATGGCTGAAAGAAAAATTCGGCACGGAAATCACCGCCTACGTTACCCAAGTCGGCGAACAAGAAATCCAGTTTGAAGGCTACGAACATATTTCCCAAAATCCTTTTTTGCAGCAAACCAAAGCCAAATTGAGGACTTGGAAAACTATATGGACAGCGTGCGCAAATCATTGGATTCTGTCGGCGCAAAACTTCATATCGAAGCAGCCAACGTCCCTATCGGCTTGGGAGAACCGGTTTTTGACCGCCTCGATGCAGAAATTGCCTATGCCATGATGGGCATTAATGCCGTCAAAGGCGTTGAAATCGGTGCAGGTTTTGATAGCGTAACGCAACGCGGCAGCGTGCATGGCGACGAGCTCACGCCTCAAGGTTTTCTATCCAACCACTCAGGCGGCATCTTGGGCGGCATCAGCACCGGACAAGACATTCATATGAATATTGCCATCAAACCGACCAGTTCCATCGCCACACCGCGCCGCAGTATTGATATAGAAGGCAATCCTGTCGAGCTTGCCACACACGGCCGCCACGACCCCTGCGTCGGATTACGCGCCGCCCCGATTGCCGAAGCCATGCTGGCATTGGTCTTGATCGATCACGCCTTACGCCATCGCGCGCAAAATGCCGATGTTCAGGTCAATACACCAGACATCGCCAAATTGGAAAAATAACCGTTTATTTCTGAATATTCTCAGAAAAATTTAGCCAAATCACAGTCTTTATACTACAATAGCACCTTATTGCCGTATGACGAAAATACGGATTTATATTAGAGGAATACAACCGCAATGGCACAAGAAACCGCTTTGGGCGCTGCGCTGAAATCTGCCGTCCAAACTATGAGCAAGAAAAAACAGACAGACATGATTGCCGACCACATTTACGGCAAATATGATGTATTCAAACGATTCAAACCGTTGGCCGTCGGCATCGACCAAGACTTGGTTGCCGCCCTACCCCAATACGACCCTGCACTGATTGCACGCGTACTGGCCAACCACTGCCGCCGTCCGCGCTATCTGAAAGCCCTGGCTCGCGGCGGTAAACGTTTTGACTTGAACAACCGCTTCAAAGGCGAAGTCAGCGCAGAAGAACAAACCATCGCCCAACAGCACCCAGCCGTTCAACAGGCATTGGCTGCACAAGCCGAACGCCAAGCCGCTAAGGCTACCGCTGAAGCAGAAGCGGCTCCTGCACAAGCTGAGACCAACGAAGCTGCTGAATAATGTTCAGACGGCCTGATAAGGCTTGCACTAAATAAATAGAGAGCCCCCAATTCAATACGACATCTTTAACGTCGATGAATTGGGGCTTTTTTACTGTCTTAACCTTATAGTGGGCTGATTAAAAATAGCTTTGCTTGTTCATAACAAACCAAAATCTCCTCTTAATGAACATAAGAAAAGGCCGTCTGAAATATCTTTCAGACGGCCTTTTGAAATAAAATAATCAATTAAAACACGGCTTGCAAAACCAAATAGCTGACAACAGACAAAACGGCAGCGGCAGGCAAGGTAATAACCCAAGCAAGGCCGATCGGTTTCATCAATTTCCAGTTGGCATTGCGGTTAACCAAGCCGATACCCAAAACTGCACCCACCAAAATATGGGTACTGGAAACAGGCAAGCCCATAAATGATGCGGCCATCACGACGGCGGCAGCAGAAAGCTCGGCTGAGAAGCCTGACGCTGGGTGCATTTCTGCCAAGCTGGTGCCTACGGTTTTAATCACTTCTTTACCGACAAACCATAAGCCGACGATCAAAGCGATACCGAAAGTCAACATGGCAATTGGCGGCACGGCGTTTTGAGCGGTAATGCTGTTGGTACGCAGCACATCCATAATCGCGGCAAACGGACCAATCGCATTGGCAATATCGTTCGCACCATGGCTGAATGCGAAACCGCAAGCGGTAAACACCTGCATCCATGAAAACATTTGGAAAGTCGATTTATCCAAATCTTTGCGTTTCAAACTTTTGGCAAATACAAACGTACCCATCCAAATAGCCGCACCGATCATGAAAATGGTCAGGAAGCTGTTGACATTGCTCATGCCCAAATGCAGATTTTTCAGACCTTTGAAAATCAACATAGCCGCAATCATCATGCCGCCGACAGAGGCAATAAACGGCACCCAAGAATGCAGGGCTTTGTAAGAATCCACTTTGCCCTTACGGCTGTCAAAGCGGTGCAGACCGCGATAATACTCAGACTGCAATTCTTCAGGATCAAAGTCCGGCTCATCATAGATTTGGGCATCGTGCGCCATTTTGGTGGCGTATTCGACTTTTTCAGATTCACTCAAGGCTTCAAAAAACAGGCGGTGCTCTTCTTTATAGGCTTTCTTCTCCAACTTGATGCCTTTGAGCGTATTATCGGCCCAAGAGTTGTAGTCCAAAACGTTTTTCTTAATTCGTGAAAACAATAGATAGGAAACGATACCGCCCAATACCGGAGACAAAATCCAAGACAAGGCAATTTCGCCCAACTTGTCCCATTGAATCAGCGCAACGGAATCCACACCGTTCAATGCCGCCATACACAAGGCACTACCGACGATACCGCCGATAATGGCATGTGTCGTGGAAACCGGCAGGCCTTTGCGTGATGCGAAAAGCAGCCACAATGCCGCAGCCAAAAGCGCAGACATCATAATAAAGACAAACTGCATCGGATCCAGATGCATGCCATTCAAATCGACAATACCCTTACGGATGGTATCTGTTACCTCGCCACCGGCAATCACTGCGCCGCTGACTTCAAATACTGCCGCAATCAGCAAGGCTTGCGGAATGGTCAAAGTGCCGGAACCAACACTTGTACCGAAAGAGTTGGCAATATCGTTACCACCCACATTAAACGCCATGAAGACGCCGAAAAAGGTAGCAAGGATAAACAGGCCGGAGTGGTTGTAGTGGGTATAACCCAGGCCCCAATAAATAAAATAGCCGACCATGCTCACAAGCATAGCGGCAAAAACCGTATTAATCAGCTTCAAGTTCGCACTCGACTGAGTTTGAGCCATGGAAAGTTTCCTTTTGGAAAACATGTTGAGTCACGTTATTTTAACCTTTTTGTAATCTTTCTTGCACCAACTATTTACATTAAATGCCGAAATTCCCGTAAAAACGTCAAAAGGCGTTAAAATGTCGTTTTACCTTCTCTTTCTGTAACCGAAATGCAACCCCAATACTATATCGGCATCATGTCCGGAACCAGCATGGACGGTGCCGATGCCGTACTGATTCAAATGCAGGGCAAGCAATGGCAACGTGCTGTCGCCCACAGCTTTCTACCCTATTCAGACGGCCTGCGCCAAGAATTGTTGGCACTGCAAGACATAAGCGAAAATGAATTGCACAGAAGCAATATCCTGGCGCAAACACTCAGCCGACTATACGCCCAAACCGTCCAACAACTATTGGCAGAACAAAACCTGTCGGCCAAAGACATTGCCGCAATCGGCTGCCACGGACAAACCATCCGCCATGCGCCTGAACACGGTTACAGCATTCAACTGGTTAACCTCTCTCTGTTAGCTGAACTGACCGGCATTTTCACTGTCGGCGACTTCCGCAGCCGCGACCTTGCCTGTAACGGCCAAGGTGCGCCCCTCGTCCCAGCCTTTCACGAAGCGCTGTTTCGAGATGCGAATGAAACCCGAGCCGTACTCAACATTGGAGGCATTTCCAATATCAGCATCCTCCCGCCCGACAGCCCTTCTTTCGGCTTCGATACCGGCCCCGGCAATATGCTGATGGATGCATGGATGCAACATATCTGGCAGCAGCCTTACGACAAAAACGGGGAAAAAGCCGCACAAGGCAAAATCCTTCCCGACCTGCTCGCTAACCTGCTCGACCATCCTTACTTCAGCCGCCCTTATCCGAAAAGTACAGGCCGAGAGTTGTTTTCCCTAAGCTGGCTTCAAGGCCGTCTGAAAGGTAATGAAAAGCCGGAAGATGTGATACGCACATTGGTCTTTTATACCGCACAAACCATTTTTGACGCGACCAAACAAGCTGCTCCGGCGATTCATCATCTTTATATCTGCGGCGGCGGCATCCGCAATCCGGTTTTGATGCAAGACTTGGAAACCCTGTTTTCTCCCGACACCAAATTGCACAGCACAGCCAAGCTCCATCTTGACCCGCAATGGGTCGAAGCCGCCGCTTTTGCCTGGCTTGCAGCCTGTTGGTGCAATCAAGTTCCAAGCAATCCCTACCATGCGACGGGCGCACATTCACACCGAATTTTAGGCTCGGGACATTACGGCAACTAAAGCCGGATAAATAAAAAGGCCGTCTGAACATTTTCAGACGGCCTTTACCATACTAACTCTTCACTTATTCCTCTTCTGGCAAACGGTTGATTTTCACACGGGCAATCCGTTGTCCGTCTTTTTCAACCACTTCAAAACGCCAGCCGTGATAATCGATGAAATCGCCTACATCAGGAATACTTTGCAACTCTTCCATAATCAAGCCGGCAACGGTATGAAAGTCCGCATCTTCCTCTTGAGCAGGCAGATTTAACTGAGAAGCCAATTCCACATACTCCAATGCACCATCCACAGACAGTGTTTCATCCTGACTGGCTGGAGCAGCTTCTTCTTCCTCACGCTCAAACTCTTCGGGGAATTCACCGGCAATGGTTTCCAACAAATCTTTCATGGTTACCATACCTAACACCGCACCAAACTCATCCACCACCAACGCATAATCCGCGCTGCTTTGACGGAACAATTCAATCGCATTTAACGCCGTCGTACTGTCCGGCAAAATCAATGGCTGGCGCAAGGCCGTCTGAATATTGATTTCTCCCGATTCAAGCAGCTGGTTCAGCAAATCTTTTTTACTGATATAGCCCAAAGGCTCATCTACACCTGCCTTACCGACAACCAACAAACGGCTATACGGCGTATTTTTCAACTGCGCATTTTGTTCTTCCCGACTTTGGGAAATATCCAATTTCTCGATTTCCCGACGCGGAATCATCACGCCCATAATCGGACGCTCCGCCAAAGTCAGCACGCTGCGAATCATAGATTTTTCGTTTTCTTCAAAATGCTCGTCATCGCCGCCGTTATCGCCTGCTTTTGCCAAAATGCTTTCGCGGATACCCATCATACCCAACACATTTTCAGCGGTGCGTTTTCGCCAAGAAGTGCTGATGTAGTCATTTTTGCGGGCATTCTTTTGCGAAACCTGATTAAACAGTTCGATCAAAATCGAGAAGCCGATCGCCGCATACAAATAGCCTTTCGGAATATGGAAATGGAAGGCTTCCGCGATCAGGCTGAAACCAATCATCAACAAGAAACCCAGACACAACATCACAACGGTCGGATGCTTGTCCACAAAGGCAGTCAACGGTTTGCTGGCGGAAATCATCACCGTCATCGCCACAACCACTGCACCCATTGCCACCACAATATGATCCACCATCGCCACTGCCGTAATAACAGAATCGATAGAGAAAACCGCATCCAAAATCAAGATTTGCGCCACAACACCCCAAAAGGAAGAATGCTTCTTCTGCCCTTCAGCAACAGCAAATTGATTGTGGCCTTCAAGGCGTTCGTGCAGCTCGGTAGTCGCTTTATAAAGCAGGAAAATACCGCCGGCAAACATAATCATGTCTTTACCGGAAATCTCCAAACCGCCCAACTCAAACAAAGGACGCGTCAGCGTCATGATGTGCGCCATAAAGCCCAGCATAAAAATCCGAATAACTACGGCCAAACCCAAGCCCGTTATCCGTGCCCTATCCCGTTGCGACGGTTTGACCTTGTTTGCCAAAATCGCTACGAAAACAAGGTTATCAATACCTAAAACAACTTCCAAAACCAGAAGCGTGGCAAAGCCTATCCAAGTATGCGGCTCGGCCAACCAACTGAAATCCATAATGATTGCGTTCCTTTAAAATACAAAAAGGCAGCCGTTCCGCTTAAAACGGACAGACTGCCAAAGTTCGGACATAAATAAAGGGAAAGAAGCGGTATAACAACTACTCTGCTCTGCGTCTTTCATGAAAAATTTATGCCTCGGTCAAAAATAATGGCAAACAGTTTATCAGTTTGACGAAAGAAAGGCAAAGTCTGACAGCATATTTTCTTTTAAAAACAGCCTATACCATCACTTACCCGCTTTCAGACGGCCTTTTCTTACTTGATAAAACCATCAATCGACGCATAACCCAAAAAATCTGCCTGCTCATTCAATATCACAACCCATTCTTTACTTCGCGCACTGGTAAACGGCAAGAAATACAACTCTTTCCCATTGTTTTCCAATGAAGTCTGTTTAAAAATTGATTCCTCACTCATGCCACGGGCTTTTGCCAAGACAGACAACGGTTTCATTACCTTACGAATTTTCTCACGCTCTTGCTGCGAATCTGGCAACCACCAAGAAGGTCTCATACTCGGTTCAATGCCTTTCAAAGACAAATCAAGACTTTGGTTAGCCTCATCCGGACTCATTGCTTCACGTAACCCAACACGGTGCACGCCAAACCAAGATAAATCCTGCAAATCCTTCAGGGCATGGCGCAAATCATTTACATCAATTTCTGCAGCAGTTACCACATTTATCCTATCGGTTTCGAATGCGGAAACCACTGGACGCGCCAAAGATACGCTGTACAAACCATAAATTAAAGCAGCCAGCTGAATCATGCCGATTAAGGAAAAATCAATAATCCTCTCTTTAAGTTTCTTGCTCGGACTGGCAAGAATCAAAGTCAGCAACGGGCCGCAAACAATATCTACTGAAATGACCAGTTTATATAAAGCTAATCCACCTGTCAGCTCAGCATACGGATAAGGATACCAAACTCTGAATACCAACAAAGCGGCCAATCCTGCCAAAATCAGACTAATCAACAAATGCCATGCCGCATTTTTTAATGCAAACCGAAAGCGTGATGAAGAATGTAATTTATGTGCGTTTTCCATAGATAACAATAAAATATTATTTTTTCTATAAATATTATGTACAGTTTAAAAAATAAATGAGATATTTAAATATATTGGCAGGCCGTCTGAAAATTGGAGCATTAAGTACAACCATCTCACCAAGCATTTCAATATCTGAAAAAGACTAACAAATAAATAATAAATAAAATAAAAACCACCATGTAACATGGTGGCTTTCAAATCTGGCTCCCCGACCTGGGCTCGAACCAGGGACCTG